>CAMJFC010000070.1 GCA_946404865.1 uncultured Prevotellaceae bacterium | reverse complement strand
TAATGTAACTCATTGATTTTTAGACGATTAAATGTATTATTAACTAAGTATTGTTGAATTTGATTTCGTTTAATTAAGAAATCCTCATCTGTAATATAGTTCAAATCTCTCGCTAATTGCATCTGGCAAAGCACTTCCATTAAAGAGCCATAGGATATTTCAATGAAATGCACCTGCTCCTTGATAGAAACACGCCCCATACCTTCTGCTATATTTGAGGGAATAGAGATAACCGCACGACGTATTTGGTTTGCCAAAGCATTGCGCTCTGTAGAAGGAAGTTTCTCAATCAAGGTATAAACACTCCGAACCAAAGCCCGCGAGTACTTATATGCATCCAAATCTTCAAAACTGAACCTGTCCATTAGTCAGCACCATTAGTCAACACAGTTAGAACACTAAACCCTCAACACTAAACCCTCAACAATTTTACATGCCTGTTGTATCCTTCAAGTCGCCTTTGGGATAGAAGGGGAACATATTTTCCGTCATCCATTCATTGGCCTGTCGAGGGGTGAGTTTCCATCCGCTGTTGCAAGTGCTGACAAATTCGACGAGCGAAGAACCTTTCTTGGCCATGGACGCCTCGAAAGCCTTGCGCAATGCCTTCTTCGCCTTGCGGATAGCAGCCACAGTCTCCACACTCTGACGTGTGACGTAGCATGTGCCTTCCAACTGCGCTGCGATGTCCGCCATTTTGAGGGGATATCCGTGCAGGTCGGCCTGACGACCGTAGGGACATGTAGCAGTTTTCTGTCCGAGCAGCGTGGTGGGCGCCATCTGTCCACCCGTCATGCCATAGATGGCATTGTTGATGAAGATGATGACGATATTCTCGCCACGGTTGAGCGCGTGGATGGTCTCGCAAGTACCGATACAAGCCAGGTCGCCGTCACCCTGATACGTGAAGACGAGGCGGTCGGGCCACATACGTTTGATACCCGTAGCCACTGCTGGTGCACGTCCGTGAGCAGCCTCCTGCCAGTCGATGTCAATATAATTGTATGCGAAGACAGCGCATCCCACGGGCGACACGCCAACGCTCTTTTCTTCCATGCCCATCTCCTCGATGACTTCGGCAATCAGTTTATGTACCACACCGTGCGAGCAACCGGGACAATAGTGCATGGGGTTGTCGTTCAACAGAGTCGGTTTCTTATAAACCAGGTTCTCTGGACTGATGATATTGTTTGTTTCCATCACTTCATCAATTTAGTTTTCAATGCCTCTACAATCTCTTCGGGGTCGGGCACGATACCGCCCAGTCGTCCGAAATACTCCACAGGAACGGCTCCGTTGATGGCGAGTCTTACATCCTCCACCATCTGTCCGGCGTTGATTTCAGCCACGAGCACGCCTTTCTTTCCTTTGGCCATCTCAGCGATTTGCTTTGTGGGGAACGGCCAAAGCGTGATGGGTCGGAAGAGTCCCACCTTGATGCCCTCTTCGCGAGCCAGTTCGATGGATTTCTCCGAGATACGAGCCGCGCTGCCGAACGACACAATCATGTATTCGGCATCGTCCATCTGCATGGTCTCGTAGCGCACCTCATTCTCGCGGATGGTCTGATATTTCTCTTGCAAGTGGATATTGCGCTGCTCCATGATTTCCGGTTTCAGTTCGAGCGACGTGATGACATTTCTTCCACGGCTCTTGGGTTTGCCCACTGAAGCCCACGGGCATTGTGCAATCACCTCCTCGTCGGTGCGACGGGGTTTATAGGGCGGCAGCACCACCTTCTCCATCATCTGTCCGATGACACCATCGCTCAGAATCATGGCGGGAATACGGTATTTGAATGAGAGTTCGAACGCTAAGTCCACGAAGTCGGCCATCTCCTGAACCGACGAGGGAGCAAGCACCAACACATAATAGTCGCCGTTGCCGCCGCCACGGGTAGCCTGGAAATAGTCACTCTGTGAGGGTTGGATGGTACCCAGTCCAGGTCCACCTCTCTGCACATTAACAATCAGTCCGGGCAGTTCGGCACCGGCCATATAAGCGATACCTTCCTGTTTGAGCGCCACGCCGGGGCTTGACGAAGAGGTCATTGCCCTTTTGCCGGCACCAGCGGCACCATAGACCATGTTAATGGCCGCCACCTCGCTCTCCGCCTGCACGACCACCATGCCGGTTGTCTCCCAGGGTTTGAGTTCAGCGAGCGTTTCAATCACTTCACTCTGCGGCGTGATGGGGTAACCGAAGTAACCGTCACATCCACAGCGGATGGCAGCGTGGGCTATCGCCTCGTTGCCTTTCATCAATTTTACTTCTTGTTCAGCCATCACTTTACTCCTCCACTTTTTTACGGTACACAGTGATACACCCGTCGGGGCACACGATGGCGCATGAAGCGCAACCGATGCAGTCGTCCGGGCGCACGGCCTCCACGAAGGGATAGCCCGAGATGTTCACCTTCTTCGGCGCCAGGTTGATGACGTCTTTCGGACAGGCATAGATGCACAGTTGGCATCCTTTGCACCTGTTGGTGTTAACCACGATAGCACCTTTAATTTTACTCATAATATTAAGATTTAGTTAAGAAGATTAAACATTGAAAATACTGTTTGCATCATTATGGATTATATAAATCTTTATTATAATAGTTCAAGATATCGTCGAGCATCTGCTTGGCATGTACCGCAGGACTTTCGGGGTCGAGTTCAATCGCTTCGAGGTAGCAGTTGATCGCCTCCTGCCAGTTGCCTTGTCGGCGGTATTCATTGCCTTTGAGATAGAAGTCATGGGCTGAGGCCTGCCCAGAAGCCTGCTCAGAGACCTCCCCCAACCCCTCCGACGAAGGGGTGCCGCTCATGGGCGATTGATTGTTACGGATCATTGGCATTTGGGTTAACTACTTAACTACACGATGACCTCGTTTCCCGACTACTTATAGTATTCTTTTTTGCCGGCAGCCAGCGTGTTTTTCATCAGCGAGCAGATGGTCATGGGTCCCACGCCACCCGGAACGGGGCTGATGAAAGAGCACTTGGGAGCCACCTCGTCGAATTTCACATCACCAGTGAGTCGGAATCCGCTCTTACGCGAGGCATCAGGCACACGGGTAGTACCCACGTCGATGACCACAGCGCCCTCTTTCACCATGTCGGCCCTGACAAATTCAGGTTGACCGATGGCAGCGATGATGATGTCGGCCTCGAGGCACTCTTCCTTGAGCGTTTTGGAACGGCTGTGACAGACGGTCACAGTAGCGTCGCCCCATTGTTTCTGCATCATCAGTTGCGCCATGGGTTTGCCCACGATATTGCTGCGCCCCAGGATGACACATTTCTTTCCACTTGTGGCGATGTTGTAGCGCTGCAAGAGCGTCATGATGCCCAGCGGTGTGGCCGAGATAAAGCAAGGCAGTCCGATGGCCATGCGCCCTACGTTGACGGGATGGAACCCATCCACATCTTTCCTGTAGTCGATTGCCATGATTACCTTTTGCTCATCAATATGACGCGGCAGAGGCAGTTGCACGATAAAGCCGTCCACATCGGGGTCATTGTTCAGCACCCTGACCTGAGCGAGCAGAGCCTCTTCAGCCACATCCGCCTCAAAGCGTATCAAGGTTGATTTGAATCCGCAGGCCTCGCACGCGAGCACTTTGTTTTTCACGTAGGTCTCCGACCCGCCGTCATGTCCCACCAAAATAGCAGCGAGGTGAGGCTGTTTGCCGCCGCTCTCCACTATCTTTTTTACTTCTTCGGCTATCTCCGCCTTGATGGCGGCTGCCGTTGCTTTTCCGTCTATGAGTTGCATGAAATATTGAGGGTTTAACTCTGTTGAGGGTTGAGGGTTTAGTGTTGAGGTTTCATGCCGGGCATACCGGGCATGTTGGGCATTTTGCCACGCATGGCATTCATCATCATCGAAGCCTTGGAACCCGTCATCATCTTCATCATCTTACGGGTTTGGTCAAACTGCTTGATGAGTCTGCCCACCTCTTGCACGGACGTGCCTGAACCTTTGGCAATACGCATGCGACGGCTTTGATTCAGAATTTCAGGATTGCTGCGCTCTTTCGGCGTCATGCTTTGGATAATGGCCTCAATGCTCTTGAAGGCATCATCGTCGATATCCACATCTTTGATGGCCTTGCCCACGCCTGGAATCATCGAGGCGAGGTCTTTCAAGTTACCCATCTTCTTGATTTGCTGAATCTGTCCGAGGAAGTCGTTGAAATCGAACTTATTCTTTTGGATTTTCTTCTGCAAGCGCAGAGCCTCCTCTTGGTCGAACTGCTCCTGAGCGCGCTCCACGAGACTGACGATGTCACCCATGCCGAGGATACGGTCAGCCATTCGCGACGGGTGGAAGGGGTCGATGGCCTCCATCTTTTCGCCAGTACCGACGAACTTGATGGGTTTCGACACCACCGTGCGGATGGAAAGGGCGGCACCACCACGGGTGTCACCATCGAGTTTGGTGAGCACCACGCCGTCGAAATCGAGTCGGTCGTTGAACTCCTTGGCGGTGTTGACCGCGTCCTGACCCGTCATCGAATCGACCACGAAGAGCGTCTCATCGGGATTGACAGCATTTTTAAGCGTCTCAATCTCATTCATCATCTGCTCGTCGATAGCCAATCGGCCGGCGGTATCGATGATGACCACGTCGTAGCCTTTCGACTTCGCCTCGCGGATACCGTTATTGGCGATTTCCACGACATTCTTATTCTCGGGTTCGGAATAAACGGGCACCTCGACCGATGCGCCCACCACCTTCAACTGTTCGATGGCAGCCGGACGATAGACGTCGCATGCCACGAGCAGTGGGTTTTTGCGCTGTTTTTTCTTCAGCATATTGGCCAGTTTTCCGCTGAAGGTCGTTTTACCGGAACCTTGGAGACCCGACATCAAAATAATCGCGGGTCTGTTTTTGAGTTCCAGTCCCACGGTCTCTCCACCCATCAGTTCAGCCAGTTCGTCGTGAACGAGCTTCACCATGAGTTGACCGGGTTTCACGGCGGTGAGCACATTCATGCCGAGGGCTTTCTGCTTCACTTTGTCGGTGAAGTTCTTGGCCACCTTGTAGTTCACGTCGGCATCAATGAGCGCACGCCGCACGTCCTTCATCGTTTCGGCGACATTGATTTCAGTGATTTTTCCCTCGCCTTTGAGGATTTTAAACGACCGTTCCAGGCGGTCACTAAGGTTTTCAAACATATCTCTTCTTGTGAATATAAAAGCGTTTTTGAGGTGACGAAAGGAATGACACCTCCAAACAGGGTGCAAAATTACACATAAAAGATGAAAGAATGAAATATTCGGTCAATTATTTATTATTTACTATTTGAGAAACTATAGTTGGTATCATATCTCATGTAGCCATTATACAAAAAGCCATCAATGCCCAAGTAAAACTGGCATTGATGGCATTTGTGTTGAAAGTCTTAACAACGTTCTATTTTACCACTCTTTTCTTTCCGTTCACAATATACACTCCTTTACGAGTGGGTTTATGAATGAGTTTGCGTCCGTCGAGAGTGTGGTAAATAGCACTTTCACCTGCCTGAGAGGAATCAAGTATGGTGTTGTTGATGCCCGTAGCAGAATTTGTCACGCTGAGGGTTGATTTCAGGTGGTCAGTGTAATATGCCACATGCTCGAAGGTGCTTGTGCTCACTTTCTTCAAAATCACGGGGTAATCGCCTGTGGACAGATTGTCAGCGATATTGACCCTGACGCGCGCCACCTCACCGTCGTTGCCGGAGAAGACATAGGGATGCCCTGTGTCCGGATCTTCAGCAGAAGTGGTGCAAAGGACTTGCAGACTGCCGTCATCTTGGAGCACGACATCGAAATAGTCGGTCTTTTGCCTGGTGGTGCGCTCCTCGCTCATCTCAGCCATGGGGAGTCCGTCAGCATCGGTGGCGACGGTCACGCCCTCGGGCAGACGCAGATTGAACTGGAAACTCGATATCTCCGCCTTATTTTTCATTTTCACCGAGAGGAGTGCCTGTCCGCCTTCCATGCCTTCCACCGGCTCAAGATAGAGCGTGTTGTCGATGGCGCTGTAGTCCGTGTCGGGCTCATCGGGGTCAAGCACATCGGGCTCGGGCAGTACGGGGTTAATCTCTATGATGTTGCCGAAGTCCTTCCAGTAAGGAGCGGCCATGTATGCCTCTCTGCTGCCCTCGGGCACATAAAGCGTGGCTTTAGAGGGGTTGTAGAACACTTTCGACTCAATGCTCAGCGGCTCCCTCCGGTTGCAATAGACACTCGTGAGGTTGGAACAGCCATAGAACGCATAATTGCCGATGCTCGTCACGGTAGAGGGAATGATGACGTTCGACAGATTAGAGCAACTAAAGAACGCGTATGAACCGATGCTTACCACGTTGGAAGGAATGGTCGCGCTCGAGAGATTATAGCAGCAATAAAACGCATAGTCACAAATATACTTCACACTCTCGGGGATGGACACGCTTGTCAGCGTGGTACGGGCTTTGAATAATGATTCGGATATACCCCGTGTTCCCTCTTTCAAGGTGATTGCGTTGGGCAATTCGCCCTTGTAGCCGCAGGCCCAACGGTCAACGTAGAAGATGCCATTCGGAGCATTATTATACAAATAAGTGTTGTCAAACACTTTCGACCCGACGTATGTCACGTTCTTGGGGATTTGCACTGAGCGCAAATTGACACAGCCGGAGAACGATGAAGACCAGATGCTCGTAAGTCCCGTGAAATAGACCAACTCGTCGAAATAAGTGACACTGCGGTTACCATGGAACACCGAACCCAAAGTGGTCACGGCAGCCGCCTCGGACATGCCCAACCGGCCGTCTTTATTGGAGTCCCATTTCTCCACGCATACGGCCTGCGTATTGCTGTCATAGAAGGAAATGGCGGGGTCGTTCACGTTGATTTCCATGAAGTCTTTCCAATAATCAGCGGCTTGGTAGGCCTCTACACAACCGTCGGGAACGTACAATATGGCATTCGCTCGGTTAGTGAACGTATTTTGAGAGATATCAAGCGGCGTCTCTACATTGCAATAGACGCTTGTCATGCCTGAGCAGCCGGAGAACGCGTCCGGGCCGATTTCCGCGACATTCAGGGGAATCGTGATGGTGGTCAGAAGAGAGCAGTTCTTGAATGCCTCCTGACCGATGTTTGTCACACTTAACGGAATGGTCGTTTTCGTCAAAGAGGAACAGCCGGAGAACGCCGACGAGCCGATGGCAGCGACCGAGGGGATGTTGACGCTTTCCATGCTGGAGCAGTTTTGGAACAAGCCGTCAGGAATGGTCGCAATACCCGCTGGGATGGAACCTTTCGTCAAGGCGGTACAACCGGCGAACGCCAACGGACCGATGCTCTTCACACCCCCGCCATAGGTGTATATGTTATAGGAGGTCATTCCCGAGCAACCCTCAAACACCGACGCCCCGATGCTCTTCACCTCATAGGGGATTTTGACAAACGTCAGACCGGTACAATTATGGAAGGCATGGTCGCCGATGCTCGCCACGCTCGAAGGGATGGTATATTTTACAATCTCGACACCGTCGTTATCTAACAGTTGTACGGGTTTGTTGATAGTGGCGTAAATCAGCCCAACCACCTGGTTGTTGCAAAATGCCGCCAAGTCGATGACAGGCACCTTCACGCTCTTGATGTTGGTACACCCGCTAAACGCAGTGGCGCTCCATTCCGCCTCAGCGGGATAAACCGTCACCGTGGTCAGACCGGTGCAGTTCAGGAACGCCCCGTCGGCTATAGTCGTCACACTCGAGGGGATGGTCAGGGTCTTCACACCAGAGCAACCCGCGAACGCGGCGGCACCGATGCTTGTCACACCGGAAGGGATGGTTGCGAATGCCAGTCCGGAGCAGCCGGCGAAGGCGGACGGCATGATGCTCGTGACACTTTCGGGGATGGTCACACGCGTCAGGCCGGACATGCCCGAAAATACCGACTCTCTGATGCAGGTTACGCCCGTAGGCAGCATAAGTGTTTTCAAGTTGGTGCAACCCGAGAAGGTGGAGGGCCAGATGTCGGACAAGCCTGTAAAATAGTGCAACTCATCAAACGAAGTGATATCAGTTCTGTTTTGGAACACCGTTCCGAGGTCGGACACCGCAGCCGCCTCGGTCGTGCTGAGCCATCCGTCGCCATTGGCGTCCCAATTGGCCAGGCAGATTTCTTTCACTTTGTCGTCAGCGAAGATAATCACCGACTCATCGGTGTCCATCTCCGTGATTTCCTTGAACTCTTTCCAATAGTTAGCCGCCTGATAGGCTTCCGCGGAACCTGTCGGCACAATCAGAGTGGCGTTTTTCCGGTTGGAGAAAGTGTAATAATTGATTTTCGCGGGTGTGGGACAGAAACAATAAACCATGGTGAGATTGGGGCAAAGATTGAACGCCTTGTTGTCAATCTTACTGATGGTTGAAGGCAATGAGACACTCGCCAGACTGGTACAACCTTCAAAAGCAGACGTCTCTATGCTTGTCACACCTTCGGGCAACGTGGCGGAGGTAATGTCTGCACATCCCTTGAAGGCTTCCCTGCAAACAGCCGTCAAGTTATACGTCACGCCATTATAAGTGACAGAAGGATATATGCCAAGGCTGCCGGAGAAAGACGGATTGCACTTGGTCACATACGCTTTTTTATTGGCAATATTATAGTTGATGCCATCTATCTCCACCAACGGACCGGTGGAAGGGATTTCCACTATCTTGTCGAAATCTTCCCAAATACTTGCATTTCTATATGCTTCTACACAACCATAAGGAACATGGACCGTCGCTTTGTAGTTAGAGAAGACATCGTCATAATAGTCATCATCGTATTCATGCCATGTAAAATGACCCGCTGTTTTTGAATAGCAATAGATATTTGACAGTTTGGTGCATTGAGAGAAAACATAATCGTCAATACGCCCCATTGTAGATGGCATGTATATACTGGTCAGATTGGCGCAGTCACAAAACGCGCCCCAATAAATAGTACTTATGCCCTCGGAAATGGTCACACTCGTCAAATCGGTATTACACGCAAAGGCTTCCATGTCGACAGCATAAATTGGCACGGGGTCATTGCCAAGATATACCTTTGCAGGAATTACCAATTCACTGGTACGTTGGGAGCAGCCGGAAATGACACCGTTCTCATAAAAATACCATTCTACACCGTTGCTGTCATACCAAGACAAACGCTCTCCTTTGCCGTAAGTTCCGGATTCAAAAGGATCATCCCATTCTTCTTCTTGTGCCCATGTCGGTATAAACGTACAGAACAGAATAATGATTGTCAATAATTTTTTCATATAAAAAAAATATTTCCTAATATCTGCCTAAATATAAATGCAAATCCATACAGTATTCACCTCATGACCACCCAGAAGGTAATCCTTTGCAAATTTAGAAAAAAAGAAAAACATTGCCACAACCATCCTGTTAAAAAAACTAAACCCATATCAAAAAGACAATATTGTTTAAAAGAACAGTGGGATACTATGGCAAAACGTTATACTCAAACGTATGACGTATGCTTACCTTAGCCTTAACACCAAAGGGAGGTGGTCACTATAGCCATTTTTTTGGTAGCGGGGACCAATGTAGGTGCGACGAGGACGAAGGCCGCCATATTTTTTATCGTCTTCGAGAAGAAAGGGGAAGTCTGCTATGCAGCAGTCAAGGATTCTCTCGCACAACGGGGCGCTGACAAGAATATGGTCGAGACTCCCCCACTCGCCCAAATATTTGTAGGTGCCGCGTGCGCCGTTAAGCCCTACAGCTTTGGCAGACACATCAGACAAGCCGCACTCGGTGAGCATTTGCAACGATTTATCACCATTGTAGGCGTTGAAGTCGCCCACCACAATAATATGTGCATTGGGGGTGAGAGCACGTATAGAATCGACTGTTAACATGACTCGACAACTGACCTCCATACGATAATCCTCCCTGGCTTTCCTTCCACCGCGCCGGCTTGGCGCATGAACGACCATGACATGCAGGGTGTCGCCCGAAGAGACAAGGCCTGAGGTATATAGGATGTCGCGGGTGGCATGCAGTCCTTCGACAGGTTCCACGCGCAGCGGGTAATGGCTGATGAGTCGGAAGGAGAAAGGAGAATAGAGCAGAGCCACATCGATGCCGCGCTCGTCGTTGCTTTCCGTCATCACATAGTCGTAACGAGCCTGGCGCAGGAGTGAGCGTCGGGTGAGCGCCACCATGACCGAGTCGTTTTCCACCTCGCAGAGCGCCACCATATCGGGCAGTGACCACTCATCAGCATTCGTGCTCTCTCCGTCAGCATTTCCCGTTCCGTCACCACAGGCGATGATTTCCCGTGCGATATTATTGACCTTCCGCCAATAACGGTGACTGTCCCATTTCTTTTTTGAGCCGGGCAGGTATTCGTAATCATTCTTTAGGGAGTCGTGCTCGCAATCGAACAGGTTCTCACAGTTGAGTTGAACGAAGGTGAAGATAGAGGAGAGAAGACCCTCCCTCACCTCCCTTGTAGGGAGGGGAGTAGATACCTGCGTGATGAGACAAAGGAGAAAAAGAGGCAATATCTTCATTTTTGAATGTTGAGATTTGAATGTTGAAGGTTGAAAGGTGAGTTTTAAATGTTGGCGAGTTGTTGAGGTCTATGACAAAAAAATGGTCGCTAAAGAATTATAAATTGTGATTTATTTTCTGTCGGCGAGGTACATGCCGAGGAGGATGAGGACTGCACCGATGATGAAATAGAGGGTGATGCTCTCGCCGAGCAACCACCATGCGAAAAGCATCGTGGTGATGGGGTTGAAATAAACCCAGTTGGTGGCCACCACAGGGCCGAGTTGACGGATGACCCAGTTCCATACCAAGAAACAAACCATCGACGCGATGACCCCGAGGAACAGCAGATTGCCGACCACCTGCGGTCGCAGCAGTACCTCCACAGGCGGCCACTCGGGCACAAAGATGAAATAAGGCAGGATGGTGAGCACCCCGTAGAAGAACACCTTTCGTGTGACGAACATGGCCGAATAACGAGCCAGGGCGGGTTTCATCAACAAGGAATAGAAAGCCCAGCACAGGCAGGCGATGAACGCCAGCACATCGCCGATGGGTTCGAGATGGAGTACGAACCGCCCGTTGAGCACCACGACAGTCATTCCCACAAACGCAATGAGCGAGCCTATCCACTGTCGGCGCTGTACCCTTTCCGAGGGATAAACCATCCCAATGAACATCATGGCGAAGAGGGGACATGAGCAAACGATGAGCGAAGTGTTGGTGGCCGTGGTATGGTTGAGGGCCTCGTTTTCGGCCATGAAATAGAGCGACCCTCCTGTCACGCCAAGAGCGAGCATCAGGAGTTCGCGCTTGACGACGGCCCTGATTCTGGAGAGGAGGGAGGGATGGTGAGAAGAAGGGGGGACGGGAGCGCGACCGAGATCGGTCACGCTGGGGGAAGAGGGAGCGCTGGCGGAAGGGGGGACGGCGGAAGAGGGGGCGCTGGGAGAAGAAGGGGGGGCGGCAGAAGAGGGAGCACCGGGGGAAGAGGAGTGGGATGATGAGCGGTGCAGCATCGTTTGGGTGGCCATCCAGGCGGCGAGGAGCACGTAGGCCATGACAAAACGGAGCGTGAACACCTGGGCGGGCGTCAGTCCTTCGAGCAGAAGCACCTTGGTGCTGACAAACGTGGTGCCCCATACCGCCACCGTAATGAAGGCGAGAAGATGACAGAAAAAACGACTGTGGGTGGGCATGTCTGTTTGCTTAAGGATACTGATGCTGGCACTGATTCTGCTGGCACCGATGCAGTTTTTTTACTTACTGATTTCGATGTCGCGCCTTACATTGTCGCGAATCTTCTTCAGATAGGCAGCCATTCCGTCGGCATCTTTCTGGTCGATGATTTCGATGAGTTGTTTCAGTTCGGAACGGATTTGCGCCACCTGTCCGCTGGTGTAGGGGTTGAAGAGCACCTCTTGCAACAGATAGTCATCCTCGTTGAGCACCCCTTTAGCGATGCGCATGTGCCGTTTGAAGGTCGTGCCCGGCGCATCCTGGTGTTTCATCACAGCCGCGAAGACGAACGTGGAAACGAACGGGATACTCAGTGAGTAAGCCACCGTTTGGTCGTGTTCCTCGAACGTATATTCATAGATATTGAGTCCGAGTTGCCGATAGAGTTCTTTGAAAAAGATACGTCCCATGTAATCGCCCTCGGTGATGATGATAGCGTTCTCCTCGCTGAGTTGTTGTAGATTAGCGAACGTCGGTCCGAACATCGGGTGCGTAGAGACATAACGGTGTCCTGTCTGCTCATAATAATCTTTCAGTCCTGTTTTCACCGACGCGATATCGCTGATGATGCAGTCGTCGGGCAGATAGGGCATCACCTCATTGAACGCGGCGATGGTGTATTTCACCGTCACGGCATTGATGACGAGTTCAGGTTTGAACGCCTGTATCTCGTCTAACTGAGTGAAACGTTGAGTGTTGTATGTGAACCGCATTCGTTTCGGGTCTTTCTCGTAAACAGCGGTCTCGTGGTCGAAACTGAGCAGGTCGAGGAAGAAACTTCCCATTTTACCGGCTCCTAAAACTAATATACGCATTTCGTTTTTTTGTTTAGTATTGAGGGTTGATGATTTTGGAGTTTGGGAGTTTGGAGTTTGGATCTTGGATTTGGGAGTTTAGAGTTTGGGAGTTTAGGAGTTTGGGAGTTTGGGAGTTTGGGAGTTTGGGAGTTTAGACAATACTCCATTTGCAGACTATTCTCTTACCCCTCACCCCTTACCTCTTACCCCTAAATAACCCCTTACCTCTTACCCCTTACCTCTTACCCCTAAATAACCCCTATCATTGGTTGATGATTTCCATTTGTTGGCGGACGCTTTCTTCGTGCACGCTTTCGAACACTTTTTTGACGAATTCGGTGTCCATGCCGCAGAGCGCGCCTTGAGCGCCACGTTTGTCGAGGATTTCGCTGTAACGGGCATGTTGCAGCACCGTCATGTTGTGCTCTTTCTTATACTGACCAATCTCGCGGCACACCCGCATCCGTTTTGCCAGCAAGTCCATCAGTTGGTTATCCAGTTCATCAATCTGCTTACGGAGTTCGTGAATCCCCTCTGTGGTGACTCGCTCATCACGGATGACGAGCAGCGAGAGGATATAGTCGAGCACCTCGGGTGTGACCTGTTGTTTGGCATCGCTCCAAGCGCGGTCGGGGTCGCAGTGGCTCTCCACGATGAGTCCGTCGAAACCGAGGTCCATAGCCTGCTGGCAGAGCGGAGCCACCAGTTCGCGTCGTCCGCCGATATGGCTGGGGTCGCTGATGATAGGCAGTTCGGGGATCCGGCGCCGCAGTTCAATCGGTATTTGCCACATGGGCAGGTTGCGGTAGATTTTTTTGTCATACGATGAGAAGCCACGATGGATAGCGCCCAGTCGTTTTACTCCGGCTTGGTTCAGTCGTTCCATGGCCCCGATCCAGAGTTCGAGGTCGGGGTTGACGGGGTTTTTCACGAACACAGGCACATCGACGCCTCGCAGAGCGTCGGCCAGTGCTTGCATGGCAAAGGGGTTGGCCGAGGTACGTGCTCCCACCCATAGGATGTCGATGCCGTATTTGAGAGCCAGTTCCACATGTTCGGGTGTAGCCACTTCGGTAGCGACGAGCATGTGTGTCTCATCCTTCACCCGTTTCAGCCAAGGCAGCGCTTTTTCGCCGTGTCCTTCAAATCCTCCGGGTTTGGTACGAGGTTTCCATACGCCGGCACGGAAGTTGTGGCACCCTTTCATGGCCAGTTGTCGTGCGGTGGTCATCACTTGCTCTTCCGACTCAGCAGAACAGGGTCCGGCAATGACGAAAGGACGTTCATTATCACTTGGCAAGGTCAGTTTTTCTAATTCGAGTTCCATATTGAATGTTGAATTTTGAATGTTGAATGTTGCTTTTTCAACTCATTTCTGTTCTGAGTTGGGGATGGTCACTTGGGAGTGGCGGATTCGTTCGAGCGCTTCTTTCATCCGTTCATCTTTCGCGCAGAGAGAGATGCGGACATAACGTGCGCCATTGCTTCCGAAGATGAAACCCGGTGTGATGAACACACGTGCCTCGTGGAGCACCCGTTCGGTGAGTTGTTCGGCATCGGTGTAGTGGTCGGGTATTCGTCCCCAGAGGAACATACCCACCTGTTCGGGGTCGTAATCGCATCCGAGGGTGGTCATGATTTGCTCGGCGATATCACGGCGGCGGCGGTAGGTGTCGATATTGAACTGTCGGTGCCACTCCTCGCTGTTGTCGTAGGCAGCGGCGGCAGCCAGTTGAATGCCCCGGAACGTACCCGAATCGATATTGCTCTTCACCTTGAGAATCCATGAGATGAACGTAGCATTGGTGGCACACAAGCCCACGCGCCATCCCGGCATGTTGTGACTCTTTGACATCGAATTAAACTCGATACAGCAGTCTTTCGCGCCCTCCACCTGCAGGAGTGACAGCGGTTGTTCGTTGAGGATAAACGAATAAGGGTTGTCGTTCACCACCACGATATGATGTTTTTTCGCGAACTGCACCAGTCGCTCATAGGTCTCTCTGCGCGCATTGCCTCCTGTCGGCATGTGGGGGTAGTTGGTCCACATCAGTCGCACGCGGCTCAGGTCCGTCTTCTCCAACTCATCGAAATCCGGTTGCCATCCGTTGTCAGCCCTCAGGTTGTAGTTCACCACCTTGGCGCCGAGCAGTTTGCTGAGCGAGGTGTAAGTGGGATAGCCGGGGTTGGGCACGAGCACCTCTTCTCCGGGATTGACGAACGCGAGAGTGACGTGCAGGATACCCTCTTTCGAACCGATGAGTGGTTGTATCTCTGTTTTGGGGTCGAGGGTGACGCCATACCACCGTTGGTAGAAGCGTGCCATCGCCTCGCGCAGTTCGGGCGTACCCATGGTGGGTTGATAGCCGTGGGCATCGGGGCGCTGAGCCACTTGGCAGAGCGTGTCGACCGTCTGTTTCGACGGTGGCATATCAGGCGAGCCGATGGCGAGACTGATGATATCCTGACCGGCAGCGTTAAGTTGTGCCACTTCTTTCAGTTTGCGAGAGAAATAGTATTC
>CAMJFC010000069.1 GCA_946404865.1 uncultured Prevotellaceae bacterium | reverse complement strand
AATTCCAGACTGCGGCGCACCTTGCATCATGGAGCGGGCTGAAGCCACGCAACGATGTGTCCAACGGGAAGTACAAGTCACGCAGAATCACACACGGCAACGTGTACCTCCGGAAGACTATCATCGAGTGTGCATGGGCTGCCAGCAGGACAAAAGACTGCTTCTTCACAGATTCTCCTACCATCAGACAGTAGTACGCAAGAAGAACAAGATGAAAGTCCTCGTGGCCGTGACCCGAAAACTGCTCATCGCAGTCTGGCACGTGCTGCACGACGGAACCGAATACGCCGATTTCAATCCAGATTGCAAGTCACCTGCCAATAACGGGTGACACGCGATATACCGCCCATGGAAAGGCTATTACTTTTGTGGTGGATCCGTCGGGCAGAAATGCTGACGGGGAACCCCGTTTGCAAATTAACCGACAACATGGGCGGCGATGAAAGCCAGTCTATAGCTTCGAGCTCGAAGAGGAAAGTACCAACTGTATCAACACGGTGTTGCGGACAATGCCGTGCTTGGACGGTCATGCGTTGATATCTGCAGATTATGCGTATTTAGTTACTTATGCGGGGCAATTTGTTTACCATTTATAGAGGAAAGGCTCTTCTGCTCTTCATAATTATTCACAGGTGAACTTTTTCTTGCTTATGCTTGGCATTCCTGCCGATGTCGTATTGGCATGACAGATTTCAAACCAAAAAACCTCATATCTCAAACCAAATATCTTAACCCCCTCAAATGACCATTATCGGAATTGCCGGAGGTACAGGCTCCGGAAAAACAACTGTAGTAAGGAAAATCGTCGAGGCCCTGCCGCCCCACTATGTGGCTGTGGTGCCCATCGACTCGTATTACAACGACACCACCGGGATGACCGACGAAGAGCGGCGCCAGATCAATTTCGACCACCCCGACGCCTTTGACTGGAAACTGCTCATCAAGCAGATCAACCAGTTGCGCAACGGCGAGGCCATCGAACAGCCCACCTACTCGTATATCCTCTCCAACCGACTGAAGGAGACGATACACGTGGAGCCCAAGCCCGTCATCATTATCGAAGGCATCATGGCACTCATCAACCGCAAACTGCGCGAGATGATGGACCTGAAAATCTTTGTTGACACCGACAGCGACGAACGGCTCATCCGCAACATACAGCGCGACGTGGTGGAGCGCGGACGCACCGTGGATATGGTGCTCAACCGCTACCTCTCGGTGCTCAAACCCATGCACGAGCAGTTTATCGAGCCGACGAAGAAATTCGCCGACCTCATCATACCGCAGGGAGGTGAGAACCTGAAGGGTATCGGCATCCTGTGCAACTACATCGAGGGTCTGGTGCCTAAGCACTGATGTCGCACGCAGAGGCATATCTCTGGTAAAAGAGGCCATCTTTCCTGGTTGTGGCAGCCTTCACGCTGCTGCAACTGAAGCTGGTATTCCTGCTGGCGTTGGCCAACTAGTGCCGTCCCATGGCACTGGTGCTTGTCGTGGTGCTCGCTGCCTATTGTTTTATCACTTTTTTCCCTTTATGGATGTATATGCCTTTTTTCAGAGGTCGGTCAACGGAAATACCGTCAATGGTGTAATAGAGACCATCCTCTCGTGCGGCAGGTCCCATTTCATCAATGCCGTCTGTTGAAGCAGCAAAAAACCGTTTCCATCCCATTGCTGACCTGTATGCCTCTTCGCAGCCTTCAGGAACCGTTAGCGTGGCTGTTTGATAGGTGGCATCCGTGAATGTGTTTTCCGCTATCGTAGGAGGAGTCTCGGCCTCGACGGTAATCTCACTGATATTTTCGCATAGTCCGAAGGCCTCTGCACCTAATGATTCTACGTTTTTGCCAACGACCAACCGCTCTAGCCTGGAACAATTGTAGAAAGCTTTCTCTCCTACATGATGGATGCTGTTGGATAATCTGATGCCAGAAAGGTGAACTTGGTGATTAAATGCATTATTCCCGATGTTGATATGCCCTTCTTCAGGGAAATATATATATTCTAAGGAGTAATGGTCTTTTATAAAGTCCTCCTCGATCTTTTCAAGGCTAAAGAAATCATTAGTTAGGTCGCAAGAAAAGCCTTCACTAAAAGTGATGCTTTTTAGTTGGAAAGCCCCTCTTATTTTGGCATTATTCATGTTTATTATACTACTCGGGAAAGAGATAGAAGTGGCATTCATATCGTGTCCCCAAAAAGTCCATTCGCTGATTTCAGTCACATGGAATGTATTACCCAAATAATCAATGTTTCCTCTTTGCGCAGCTTCTGTAAAATGCCATCCGTTCTGAATTATTAGGCTCTTGTCATCAAAAGTGACGTATTCGGGTATAATAACGTCTCCTTCGTATCTCGATTGTATAGCTTCTAGACCTGTGTCATAGGCAGTGACCCTGACCGTGGAGTCGTTGATGAACTGATAATAGATATTGTCTATCTTGATGTCGGCGGCGTGGTGATACCCCCATTCGTCTTTGGTGTGGGCACATTGGGCATTTGCAGAGACTGACATCCAAACTGTCAGTCCAAAAAATAGTATTTTCTTCATAATCTTTGTCATAGCTAATTAATAATAAAAGCGTTGTTCTCCCATCTGATGAAACTGCCCCGTGAGGGTGATAGAGAGGAGGCAAGGCCTGAGATCGTTCCCACTTCCGTGAGGTGAAGGTTATTCCTGTAAACAAGATTGTCGAAAACAAACGTATGGCTGCTGTTTGTAGTGTATAATGCAAATGTAGAGGTTGAGCCATTATAGTCATAACAATGTATGAAGGTGTTGTTCTCAATAATCACGTCTTTACCATTGATGAGCATACAAACACTGCCCCAACCTGCCAGATCTTCGTTGGTGGTGATATGGTCGAACGTGTTATCAGAGATAACGACGGTTCCGTCAACATATTCAATGACGTTGTCGAATTTATACTCTGCGGGAAAAACCGGCTCAAAGTCCGAGTCATTATAGAAGCTGGAATTTTTGATGAAAACATCTGTGCTGATATGTGCCAAACACATGACTTTAGTTACATTGTGAGCCTTCATATTGTTGATGATGATGCGGTCGCATGGTTTGCCATGACGTATCGAAATAGCTGATGTGCACTCATCAATCACAACGTTGTCAATAAACACATTGCCCCCCATTCCGTATAGCTCATCGGGCTGCATCTGGTCGTCCGTCATGCCTGCCATGCTGATGGGTGCCAATCTGCCGCAACGCTTGAAATAACAATCTGAGACCCTTATATTATCAATAAACGCACATTTTTCATCAGTCTCAATATCTATGGCTCCTGGCCAAATAACTAATTCCTCCTCTCTCATCACATCGTAGAATTGGCAGTGAGAGATGAAAATGTTCTTTCCGGAGATGACATTCAAAGCATTTCCTGAGTTGTAAGGCGTAAAGACGTCGTTGCCGTTTACAATACCGGTTTTTACTTTACCGATAAAACTGCAGTTCCTGATTGTTATATCATTGTTTGATAGCGGGTCAATCTTTTCACCATAAGAATGAGAATAATCATAGTAATTGTGCAGATGTATTGCTGCTTTTCCTTTCCATCTGACAAACTGACAGTTTTCGATGATGCCAAAAGAAGCACATCTTATATGAATACTGGATGCATTATTCTCAATGTGTTCAATGTCGCTCGTGGGTCGCTTGATGATGAAGTCTTTTATGATAAAATGATGAAGTGTTGTGCTGTCTACACTTACGGCTAAAAAGATGTTTGAAGCTGAGCCATAACAAATCTCGTGACCATGTCCTTGATAGGTTACGCCGCTGGCGACTTTGATACCGTCGTTGTTGAACTTATCTGACGAGGCACAAGTGTCCAAGATATAGTCTCTGTCAAAATGTAGAGTGGTACCAGAGCAAAGGGCGTCAACCAATGTGTTGAAGCTGTCGGAATCAATGTTTTCGTCTGGGAAAAACCACGATGTAGCGATATGGTCATTTGCAATCGTGCTTCCGTCGCCGATAACAATGTTCTCGTTCACAATATATCCTGAAAGAAAAGTGTGATGGAAAACGATAGTGCCATTAGAGAATTTCCCCCCTTGGTAAATAATAGTACAATCTGCTGGGATGTGAAGTGTACTCCCGCCCAAGTTGTTGTCTTGGGTAAGAATGTAGGTCGTGTTTGATGTAAGAAAACTATGTTCCATATTTATTCTAAATTATTTATATGAGCAAATATAATAAACCTATTGGTTGAATTAGATTTGTAAAACATTTATGATTAAAAAGTTGCACATGTCATTGAATTTTAGTACCTTAGTGGTGTCAAATCAACTAAGCACTATTATCGTAGATATGCGCAACTTCGTCGCAAAGTTCGGAAGAATTCTTGAAATTTGCAAGAAATTTGCAGAAAATCAAGTAAACGAAAGAGGAAATGCCACTCGCTGCGGTGCTGTCCCCACCTTCTCCGACTTGGAGGTGATAGCTCTTTCCATTACAGCAGAGGCATTCGGTATCGAGAGCGAGAACTACTTCTTCAACAGGTTGAACTCTGAGTGTCCTGGAGCCATTCCAAACCTGATTAGCCGCCGTCATTACAACCAACGTCGCAAGAAAACCATGATGCTTGGAGAAAGCATCCGTCAGTCCATTGCTAAGGCTATCGACGGAGGCGAGGATGTCTTCAGCATCGACTCCAAACCTGTCAAGGTGTGCCAGAACGCACGTGCTAACAGGTGCCAGATGGGAAGGGATGAGATAGAACATGCACCAGCCTGGGGCTACTGTGCATCGCAGAACATGTACTATTACGGCTACAAACTTCATGCTTTGTGTGGCGTCACTGGAGTCATACACTCCTACGATATGACTGCAGCCAATGTGCATGACCTGCAGTACCTGAAGGATGTGCAGTGGGAGTACCACGACTGTACGATCCTCGGGGATAAGGGCTACCTGAGTGCTCCCGTACAACTGGACTTGTTTGAGACTGCCAACATTACCCTCGATGTCCCGTACAGGCTGAACCAGAAGAACTGGACACCGCCCACTTGGGCTTACAAGCGTTTCAGAAAGAGAATTGAAACAGTCTTTTCTCAGCTGAATGACCATCTCATGATGATACGCAATTATGCCAAGAAGCCTTCTGGCCTCTTCGCGAGAATGGCTGCCAAGGTTGCGGCATTCACCATGTTGCAGTATTTCAATCATCTCAATCATAGGCCCATAGGGCAAGTTAAGTATGCATTATTCTAATTCATCCAACAGGTATAATAAATAAGACCATACCATTCAATGGCATTTGTATTTTTTTGCGGAAATTAAGTTTTTTAAACGGTAATTTATTTTGGGTAACTGCCATCACCTCATGGCCTTCAGGCAAAGCGGACCCGTCACCTCATCACCTCTACGGCATTCAGTCTTCGTCGGTGACGATGTAATCTACGTATTCGCCTTTCTGGCGCGACTCCTTGTACTCGCGCGCGCTGCGCTCCATGCGACGCATCTCGGCGGCACGCTGAGTCATGCGCTCAATAGAGATGGTGTTCACCACCTCTGAGATGGCATAGATGAGCAGTCCGATGGCCACGATGATGAGTGGCGCTGTGGCCGAGGTGAGCGGATTGATGATGATGAACAGTCCGGCGAGCAACAGCAGGGTAGGGGCTATCCAGTAGGGCGAGGGGATGGTCGTCTGTTTGCTGGCCTGATAAATCGTGAAGAATTGGTTGAACGACACGATGAGCAGACTGCCGCCTAACACATACATAAACAGCGTGGCGAATCCGCTTGGGGCAAAAGTCAGGCAGAGTCCCAGGATGGTGCTGCCCATGCCCACTATCGGCAGTGAGAAAGTCGTGGCACGTTCGCCGTATGTGGCGCGTGGCTTGTCAACAGCTGTCTCTTTGTCGGTCTCTTTATTGGTTTCTGCTGTTTGTTCTTCGTCTGATGCCGCACCTCCCTTAAGAATCTTGCTTGACAGCTTCATCTTTTTACCATAGTAGGTGAGGCAGGAGTACAACCCCGTCAAGAGAAATAATAACCCTACGGCAATAGAGGTGATTTTCAGCATGCCCAGCGGATTGCTGAGAATCAGAATGCCGATGACTGCGGCAAAAGCGGCGCGGAAATAGACACTTTGAATGATTTTCATGACATAATGTGGTTAGATGTGTACAAAAGTACAAAGAAGAAAGCAAAAACGCAAATATATTTTGTTTTTTCTTTTTTTTACACTAACTTTGCACCCATCTTCAATTAGGATGAGTATGACAACTCTACTTTCCAAGTTGAAAGAGTTGAAAAAGGGTAAAAAAGTCGTATGCAACGCAAATCTCTTGCTCTTCTGCTGCTCATAGCAGTAGTGGGGGCTGTTATTTATATGGTCAGCAGACCGTCGGGACAACATCTCGGCGGCGGGCGTTATTTGCCGCCTGATACTGCGCAGCTCAATATGTCGAAGCCTGTCGTCCGGATTTATGTCGAGAATTCCGGGTCGATGGACGGTTTCGTCACACTCAATACGCAGTTTAAGAACGCACTAGGCCATCTCATTGCCAAAGCCGACGGTTATTATGACGGCACGCGACTTTTCTTCGTCAACAACGACATCTATGATGCTCCCATATGTCAGGACCTCAATACGTTTGTGCTTCATCTCAACACCACCTCGATGAAGGTTGGACACACAGGGTCGTCTGACCTCAATCATATCTTCAAGATGTTGCTCGACCATACCGACAACGACACCGTGAGCGTGTTGGTGAGCGACTGCATCTATGATGTGCAGGATGTGGGCAACCTACTATCGGCGGCCTCTTCATCCACCACAGGCACCTTTATGAAAGCCATACGGAAGTATCAGGAGAAAGGTAAGGAGTTCGGTGTCATCATCATGCAGATGGAGTCGCTCTTCCAAGGCTATCATTATGAGGGCAACACACCGATGATGTATTATGGTAAGCGGCCTTACTACATCATCATGATGGGTGGTAAAGACCAGTTGGCCGACATGAATGCCCACATGGAATTGGAGAACACCTCGACCGGTATGCCGGGTTTGCGACATAAGTATATGCTGTCGTCTGAGAAAACGTGGGAACTGGACGGAATGACCGCAAGAGTGCTCACTTCTGGTTTCTCCAATGCACGGCGCATCCACCCTGCGCACGACCGGTTGAATATTCACAATATCGTGACCGACCAGGAGAAGGACGACCTGCGTTTCGCTTTCGGACTAGGAGTGGAGCAGCTCTTCTGCGACCATGCTTACCTGCTCGATACCGCCAATTACGAAGTGCAACCCGAGCAATATCATATCACCAGTCTGACAGATAAAGCGAAATTCTCTGAGAGCGACTACTTCATTCACCCCGTCGTATTGCAGTTGGCAGTGGATAACACACAAGGCTATGCGCCGGAAATCACCGTGAAGTTGAAGAACCAGATACCGTCGTGGGTCAAGGAATGCAGCTATAACAAACATCTGAACGGTTACCCCGCCCCCCATCAGTCGTATGCGCTCTACGAATTGGTCGAAGGCATTTACGGTGCCTTCCACAATGTACGGGGCACCACCGACCCCGACCTTTTCCATCTGAAAATCAACGTCAGACAATATGAGTGACGTTGAACGTTGAACATTGAACATTGAACGTTGAACATTGAACGTTGAACATTGAACTTTGAACTTTATGATTACTCAATAAATGGACTATTGTCTTCACTCCTTCACTCCTTCACTCCTCCACTCCCAATCAACAGACTATTGTCCAAACTCCCACACTCCTACACTCCCAAACTCCCAATCAACAGACTATTGTCCAAACTCCCACACTCCGAAATAAACTCCCCAATAAACTCCCAATATGGAATTTTTAACTGATATGTTTGAATTATGGGGAGCCGCCAATTTAGGCGACTTCTCAAAATATATGTATTTGGCGCATAGCTATAGTACGATATTCTATGTGACCTTGCTGCTGCCGGTGGTGGTGGCCTTTGTCTATTATATCGTGCTCGACCATATTTTGTTGGCCCGTACCGGCAAGTGGGCTTTCACGGGCATTGTCACGGGCGTCGTGGCCGGTGTGGTCTCCGCTGTCATCGCGCGTGCCCAGTTGAATGGTTACATCTTCCGCAATAACCAGTATGACGCCGATATCGCTTCGGCCGATTACATCACTTTTGCTGTCATCGTGCTGGTCTATTCGCTGTTGTTCTTCTTCATTGCCTCACTCCTGCTCAAATCGTTCAGCAGCCGGTGCCGCAACATACCATTTTAAGAGGTAAGAGGTAAGGGGTAAGAGGTAAGAGATTACTCAATAAATGGAGTATCGTCTTCACTCCTTCACTCCTTCACTCCTTCACTCCTCCACTCCATAATAACTATTGTCCAAACTCCTAAACTCCCAAACTCCCAAACTCCTCCCCCCAAAAACGACCAATCTCCCAATCTCCCAATGAGCAAACTATATATCTACGGCATCGGTGGCACAGGCGCACGAGTGTTGCGCTCGCTAACCATGTTGCTTGCTTCGGGTGTGTCGCTCGGTTCAGACATCGACACCGTCGTGCCGGTGATTGTTGACCCCGACACGTCGAACGGTGACCTTACACGCACGGTAGGTCTGATGCAGCTCTATCAGAAGATACGTGCGCAATTAAAGTTTGACAACCGACCCGAGAAGCGCGGCTATTTCTATACCCAGATAGATGATATGGGTACCAATTTCCGTCTGCATCTGAACAATGTGGCCAATATGCGTTTCGGCGACTATATCGCCTACAACCGTTTCACCTCCGACGGACATGCTGACCCTAACCAAGCCCTGCTCTCGCTGCTCTTCTCCGACAGCAATCTCAGCTGTCCCCTTGACGTAGGCTTTAAAGGCAATCCCAACATGGGCGCCATCGTACTCAACGACCCCATGAATACCGAGGCCTTGGTGTCGCTCCTCCAGAACTTCCAAACGGGCGACCAAATCTTCATCATATCCAGTATCTTCGGAGGCACTGGCGCGGCGGGTTTCCCCCTCTTTCAAAAGACATTCCGTGAGGCCGAGGCACTCGATATCCCCAATTCATCGGCCATCGCCAACGCACCGATTGGTGCTGTGTCGGTGTTGCCCTATTTCGGACTGAAAGACGACAAAGACAGTCAGATTAAGATGGAGACCTTCATCTCCAAGACCAAAGCAGCGTTGAAGTATTACATCGGCAACCTGGATGTGGATGCGCTCTATTATGTATGCGACGCCATCAAAAACAGATACAACAATGTGGAGGGTGCCACTGAACAACGCAACAAGGCGCATTTCGTGGAACTGGCCGCGGCATTAGGTATCGTTGATTTCACCCGCAGCCGTATGGAGCACAACCGGCAGGGCACCGCCACTTCGTTCCGCGAATTTGCCGTGCGCCAAGACCTCAATCCGCTCACCTTGAGTGATTTAGGCGCTTCCACCTTCAGCGTCATGGGGCGTGAGTTGATGAGTTTTTATATCTTCTCCCGTTTCTTCCTCGAGCATTTCAATGAGACGAAAAACTACGCGTGGGCGAAGACCTCGACCATGAAGAACACCTCCTACAGCGACGCGTTCTTCATCGACCTCGGACAGTTTGTTGATGCCTTCCGTTCGCAGTGGCTCAAAGAGATGTCGGACAACCAACGGTCGTTCCAACCCTTTGAGCTTTATTCCAACGAGCAGGACATCTTCGACACCATCATCGGTATCGACCCCAAAAAGACCTCGATGATGGACCGCATCTTCGGAAAGAACCTCAAAGGCTATCCCGCCATCGACACCGAAATCTCAGATGTGTCGATGAAACGCATCAAAGGTCTCGACGCCTATAACTTCTTCATGACCATACACGAGACGGCCATCAACAATGTCATCAAACGCAAATATAACATCTAAACAGATACATGCCCTACGTTTTCAGATTTCATAAAGGAACAGAGACCATCGACGGGTGGCAGGCGACCGCTCAGATAGGAGCCAAGGACATTGAGGCCATCGACGACCCCAACGGTGCGAAGGCATCATTGCCCATCACCTCCATACCCACGCCCTTCGCCGGCTATGAACTGACCAAAACGGCTTTCGCCTACTGTGCCGAGCGCGGTAATGAGCGCGGTTCGACCATCTATCATAAATTGGTGGCACAGGCACTCGATGTGTTGGAGATATTCTTCGGCTATAAAGCCAAATATGAGAAGATGTTCCAGATTGTGGCATGGGATAAGAGCCGCGACCTGCAGGTGCTGGCCGCAGACGGTGTGGACGAGCATGCCAGTGTGGCACGCACTCTCGGACTCTTCCTCTCACAAGACGCGCACTCCTTCCACTTCGATGAGATGCCGTTTGTCTATATGCTCAACTACATCGGTGAGGGAGCCGTGGGGCAAATCAATATCGTGGGTGGCACATCACCCACATCGGTCACCATGGCCTCGGCCAATGACCTGTCGTATGTGCGTGGCGTCTTCCTCGGCAATTACCACGAGGCGTTTCACGCTGATGCCGACGGCACCTTCCGCTCGCTTGTCGACCGCGACCGCCGATTCCGCGAATTTGTCTATCTGCTCGCGAAACAACCGGAGTTCAACGCTCTCTACCATGAGTTCTACGCATACGTGGATGCTTGTTTCCGTGCCGATACCGACACCGAGTTCAAGAACAGACTCAACACCTATGCCCCCGGACTCTATAACAGCATGTATATGCCGTTGCAGACGGGCAACTCGCAACTGCTGCTGCCCGGCAACATCCCTTTGATGTGCCTGCGGGGCGACACCATCGCGTCGGAAAGCGATTTCCGCATCCTCAGCGAGATACCATGCGACCGGCCGCCACTCGTACTGCCTGCTGAACCCTATTTTGAGACGGGCATGCGCTACGTGACTGCCGACTGGAATGCACAACTCAAGGCACCTGCCGCCGACGAACGGCCTATGGAGGAGCGCACCTTGCCGTTCGACACCACACAGTATCCTTATCTCACAGCCGACGATGTGTTCCAACCGGCGCTCATCCGTTTGCCGTATCCCGTGAATGAGGGTGCTTATGTCACTTCGCTCTACCGCGACGGACGACAGGTGACGGACGACTGCCGATACCTGATGCCGCTGCGCCCGTTGCTTTTCAACTACTTGTCGGTGAAGACCGTGGCAGGTTATGCCGGCGCTTCGTCGCAACCCGTTTTCTCGCTCACCGAACTGCCCGACGGCACCTTGCGCGCTGTGGTCAATATCCCTGTCCAGAAAGGGAAATTCATCGCACTGCGACGCGACTACACACCCATGCAAGGGCAGGCCGACGCGGCACGCGGTATCTGGCCCGTCATCGATGCCCGTTTCGATTTGTTCCTCTTCCCCTCGTATCATATCAACGAGCCGTCCATCGCACGGCCACAACGCATCTACCTGGTGGATGAAGACACGTCGGGCTACAAGAAGACACAATATCAATACACGGTCAGCGCCTACCAGAACTACGGAGCGCAACCGCTTGCTGCCACACGCGTGGACCGCGCCGACAAGTCGCAGCATTTCCTCTCTTCACGCTATTTCTGCCTCGACGATGAGTTTGACTTCATCAGTGTGAGCAACGGTGATGTCGAGGGTATCCTCATCCCACGCTACCGTGAGGTGAAGATGGGAAATAAGGTGTTTGACTTCGCCATCGACTTCGGCACCACCAACACCCATATCGAATACAAGAGCGATACAGACAGCGAGCCACAGCCGTTGACCATCACCCCCGATGAGACGCAGGTGCTGCCGCTTAACTCACCCTCTCAGCGCACTATCGAGATGCTCGACAGCGAGGGGTTGGAGACCTTCTATGGTGGTCCCGCGCAAGCTTTCATGCAGGAGTTCATGCCTGTGGCGGTAGGTCCAGGCGAGATTGCACGCTTCCCCATGCGTACCAATCTCTGCTTCCGCAGCGGACATCTGGTGGAAGGTCGCGATGTGCTGAGCATGGCGGATTACAACATCGGTTTCCATTACGAGAAAGAAGATACTTACGACTATAACGAGACACGGCCCGACCTGAAGTGGGATAACAGCCGGGGCAATAACCTCTTGGTGGAGGCTTATTTCGAGCAATTGCTGATGATCATCCGCAACAAGGTGCTTCTCTCGGGGGGTATGCTTTCGCGCACAGGCATCACATGGTTCTATCCCGTATGTATGCTTCCCTACCAGATTGCCGCACTCGAAGCATCGTGGAACAAACTGTGCCGCAAACTTATCGCTCCGCAGGGGGCACGTTTGCAGAAGGTGGCTGAGTCGCTCGCACCTTATTATTATTATACGAAGAAAGAGGATGTGGATGCCGAATCGCGCCCCGTGGTGTCGATGGATATCGGGGGAGGAACGACCGACTTCGTGGTGTATCACCGTGGCAATCAGGCTGTGCTCATCTCATCGGTGCGGTTCGCCGGTAATAACATCTACGGCGATTTCCTCGGACGTGGGGCGGAATACAACGGTTTTGTGCGCGCGTTCGCACCCGATTTCGACCTTCGCCTGCGCGACATCACAGGCGTGAGCGATGTTTATGAGAAGTCGAAACGGTCGAGTGCAGAGTTCGTCTCGTTCCTCTATTCGCTCGACAGCAATCCGCGTATGGCGGGTCGGGGTGTTTCGTTCTTGGAGGAGTTGCGTGCCAATGGCCAACTGCGTGTAGTGCTCCTGCTCTTCTATGCGGCAGAGATTTACTATGCCGCACGCCTGCTCAAGACCAAGTCGATGTCCACACCTGCATATATCACCGTCAGTGGCACGGCCTCGAAGGTGCTCTCGCTCATCGGTAGTATCGATGCGCTGCAGGCCTTCGCACGGCTCATCTTCAATACGGTGCTCGGCGATGACGGACGTGTGGAAATCAAACAAGTGGACAACCCGAAAGAAATCACCTGTAAGGGTGGTCTCAACATGAAAGACCGTTTCGTGGTGTCCGACGTGGAGGAACTGACTCGTTTCTGCACAGGTTCGACCACACTCGACTCCATCGTGCGTCCGCGCTATCAAGACATCACCGATGCCGTGAAGCAAGAGGTGTTGGATGAATACCGCACGTTTATCGACCTCTTCTTTGACCTCAACCAGAAGTATTCTTATACGAAGTATTTCGGTGTGGCCAATGAGCGTGAGTTCGCCGGTTTCCGTTCAATCCTCACGGAGAAGGCCGAACAGGATTTCAACAAGGTGCTTGAAGCCCGCCGCGATGATATGGCAGGCGAAGAGAATCCCGAACTCAACGACTCGCTCTTCTTCATTCCCCTCACAGGTGGTATCAGTCGGTTGGCGTACCACATTGCGGAGAGAGGGTTATAACAGGCAGCCCCCCCCCCTGCCCCTCCCTTGTAGGGAGGGGAGTAGTTACCACACCAAGCTTGAGAAATGGGAGAAGAACTAATCATAAAGGTCAAAGTTCAAACGCTACATATATTGAGTAATCATATAGTTCAAAGTTTAAAGTAAACGCCCTCTGTCCCGAAACAATCTACTCCCCTCCCTAAGGGAGGGGTCGGGGGTGGGTCTATTAACGTCTATGATAGCAGTCACAATTATCCTTTTTGCCATTGCCATCGCCTACGTGGAATTCCGGCTCCGTTCGGTGAGTCAGAAAAACGAGGCGTATGAGAAAGAGGCTACCGATTATTTCGCCACAAAGAAAGAGTTGAAAGAGCTGCTCGACAAGGAGATTGCCGAGCGTCGTGAGACACTGCGCCTGCTTGATGAGCGGCTTGCCTCGATGGAGAAGAAACTGTTTTATGAACAACCCGTCACCGCACCGCGTCAGCAGACATCACAACAGCAGGTGCAGTCGGCAGACAAAAACGTCTTTTATTTCCGTTGGCCGGCCGATGACGGTACCTTTGATGATGCCACGCGCCAACCGGCACAAACGGAGGACACTTATTATGAGTTCCGTCTGACGGATGCCACCCATGCCGAGTTCCGTTTTGTCACCTTGAGCGACACGCAATTGAGCAAGGCCAACAACAGTTCGAAGAAATATATCGAGCGTGCCTGTTCGTTCACGTCAGCCAAATCATCGCGTTTCACCTGCGCCCCCGGCACCGCCCGTCTCGACCGTGGCCGCTGGGTCATTGTCGAGAAGGCAAGGATAGAATATCTTTAAATGTTTCTTATCTCGTCGGGTGTCAGTCCTGTGGATTGCGCTATCTGACTGTCTGGTAGTCCCAGAGCTTTCAAGTTGCGGGCTACTTCAATGAGCGCCTCTTTCCTTCCTTCTTCCTTCCCTTCTTCCCTTCCTTCCTCTCTTCCTTCCTCTCTTCCCTCTTCTCTTCCTTCCTCTCTTCCTATTTCTCTCCCTTCTTTTATGCCTGCTTCTATGCCTTTTTCGCGTCCTTCGGCAAACCCTTCAATCTTTCCTTCACCGCGTGCTGTTTCTATTTGGTCGGCCAGTATCACACGGTCGTCCCAGTAGCGGCGATAGGCGTTACGCTCTTCTTTTGTCATCCGCGTCAGTTTGAGTACCTCGCGTGCCTCTTGCAGTCCGGGGGCATCGGCGTCGTCGGGTATCTCGCTGGTGGCGAGGAAATAGATCCATTGCTCCAGCGGCACGCGCGACCATCGGTTGAAGTCGTTCACCTTCAGCACATAGTACTCCGGATAGAGCTGATACACCTCATCCACTCCGAACTTCTGCCGCTGGAAGGTAGATAGTTGCAGCACGTCGCCTTGGTGTATGCCGCGAAACTCTGTCTTGCCATGATACACGAAGTCCTTGCCCTGTCCCAGGTCGAAATACACGATGTTGATGCTATACACCTTCTTTACGTTCTCGTAGTTTTGTCCGCTGTTGATGTATTCGGTCACGAGTTTCGAGGTGCCGAAGAGGATGCGCTGGAAGTAGGCGTATTCCGATTCCCCCTGCACCTCGACGAGCAGCAGTTCGCCCTTGCTGTTCACGGCCAGCAGGTCCACGCGGTTCGACTTTTGCGTTTCCTCGTCTTTATTGCTCTCGCTCTCCAGCAGGTGGTCTATCTTCACCTCCTCGTTGAGAAGTGTGCTGATGAATCCTTCTAAAACTTTGAAGTTGGCCTTGTCGCGCAGCAGTCGTTTCAAGGCCCAGTCGAAGCTGATATAGGTGCGGTTGTTGTTCATCGTCATTATATTTTTGTGCAAAGTTATATAAAAAACTTAGATTTTTTACGTCTGGTTGATAAAAAATGTC
>CAMJFC010000068.1 GCA_946404865.1 uncultured Prevotellaceae bacterium | reverse complement strand
CTTTGTTGCGTAGATATAGATGCCGGCCCTCTGATGGGCCGAGCATACCTTAGTGACAGAGCGACGAGGAGGAGCGGTTAAGTCTCTCCCCAAGGATTGGGGAGAGATTTAGAGAGGGGTTGGAAGCCCTCCCATGGGAGGGTTGGGTGGGGGAACAAGAGGTGAGAGGTGAGAGGTAAGAGGTAAGAGAATAGCTTCAGGGGCAGGGAGCAGGGAGCAGGGGGCAGGAGATTACTCATGTAATGGAGTATTGTCCAAACTCCTAAACTCCCAAACTCCTCAATCTTTCAACACTAAACATTATAAATAATAAATAACAATGAGAAACCTAAAACGAATGATTCTGGCAACGGCAGCGGTATGGCTGACGGTATGGCCAATGCAAGCACAAAAGTGGGAACACCTGGCCGACACGCCCCAAATGGGCTGGAGCACATGGAACAAATTCCAAGGAAACATCTCGGAAGACATCATCAAAGGCATTGCCGACGCGATGGTGGAAAACGGTCTGCGCGATGCAGGATATGTGTATATCAACATCGATGACTGCTGGCACGGCGAACGCGATGCCGACGGGTTTATCCAAGTAGATGCGAAGAAATTCCCCAGCGGAATGAAAGCCGTGGCCGACTACGTGCACAGCAAAGGACTGAAGTTGGGCATCTATAGCGACGCCGGAACGGGTACCTGTGCGGGTATGCCGGGTTCGCTCGGACATGAGTACCAGGATGCCATCCAATACGCCCGCTGGGGGGTGGACTACTTGAAATACGATTGGTGCAACACGCCCGACATCAACCCCGTGGGTGCCTATCACCTGATTCGCGATGCCCTGCGCCATGCCGGCCGGCCGATTCTGCTGAGCATGTGCGAATGGGGCAACAGTCGTCCGTGGAAATGGGCGAAGGAGGTGGGACACTCCTGGCGCACCACACCCGACATCTGGTGTGACTTCGATTCTCTGCGCGTCTTCCCGGGTTACACGCAGTTCGGCGTGATGCAGTGCATCGAGTTCAACGACACCCTGCGCCAATATGCCGGCAAGGGACATTGGAACGACCCCGACATGTTGGAGGTGGGCAACGGGATGAGCGAGAATGAGGACCGCGCCCACTTCACGATGTGGTGTATGATGGCGAGTCCTCTCATCTTAGGCAATGATGTGCGCAACATGAGCGACGCTACACGCAACATCATCCTCAACAAAGAGATGATTGCCATCGACCAAGACACGTTGGGTGTGCAAGGGCTGCACTACTGCGACCGCGACGGTTTGCAGTTCTGGTTCAAGCCGTTGGCCGGCGGCGACTGGGCTTTCACAATCCTCAACCCTACCCGTCAGGACATCACGTTTGGTCTGAACTGGCAAGACTTCAACCTGACCGACCACGAGGTGAGCGGACTGAGCACACAGTTCGACAAGAGAGTGTATCAGGTGTATAACCTGTGGACACACAAGCAAGAGGGCAAGACATCGTTGAAGAACAAAACAGAACGTAAGTTGACGGTGAAGAGCCGCGACGTGGTGGCGTACAGGTTGAAAAAATGACGAATGTTGAATTTTGAATGTTGAATTGGGGGCTTTGGAAAGAAATTAAAAAAATTATCCATGTATGTTCGGCCTTGCGGCCGATGGGTTCTTTGTCTAAGGAATATAGGAATCAAGGAATTGTCGGCCTTGCGGCCGATGGATGATTCGCCTACGGCGTAACACAAATGCACATGAAAAACCATGAATGAGACATAAATTTTTATTCATGAAAAATTCATGGACAATTGATGCATATTCGTGTAGCGTCGCAGACAACAAAAGAAATTCCACTAATTAGTCGGCCTAACGGCCGATAGGGTATGGATTCTAAGGAACTTAGGAATCAAGGAATGTCGGCCTTGCGGCCGATGGATGATTCGCCTACGGCGTAACACAAATGCACACGAAGAACCATGAATGAGACATAAATTTTTATTCATGAAAAATTCATGGACAATTGATGCATATTCGTGTAGCGTCGCAGACAATAATAGAAAAATCACGAGATTTTTCGGCCTCGGCCGAGAATTTTAAACGACAAACTATATGAACAGAATCATTAGAACAATGATGGTGGTGGCAGGCATGATGCTGACGACCGCATCGGCAGTGGCGCAAATGACGGGGAAAACGGCACCAGCACAAACGAAGGGAACGGCGACAACAACGACGGCAAACGCAAAAGAAGGGCGGTTGCTGTCGTGGAGTGCCGACAACGGCAATGGCACCTATACCAACCCGTTGTTTTACGACGAGTTTTCCGACCCCGACATTCTGCGCGTGGGCGACGACTACTACCTGGCCGGAACCACCATGCACACCGTGCCCGGACTGGTGATACTCCATTCGCGCGACTTGGTGAACTGGGAGTTTGCGTCGTATTGTTTCGACCGCTTCGACTTCGCCGACCCCGCCTTCTCGCTCAGCGAGGGAAAGGAAATCTACGGCCAGGGCATCTGGGCGCCTTGCATCCGCTATGCCAACGGACAGTTTTATGTGTTTTCCAATGTCAATGGCAAGGGTCTGCAGTGCTATATCTCGAAAGACATCCACGGTCCGTGGCGACACATCAACATGGAGGGGCGCATCTACGACCTGAGCGTGCTGTTCGATGACGACGGCCGCATCTATGCCATCCACGGCTACGGTTCGGTGAAATGCACTGAGTTGAAACCCGACATGAGCGGTCCGATAGAAAGCACCGAACGGGAGATTATCCCTGAGGGCAACGGCGTGGGCGAAGGACACCACATGTATAAGATTGACGGGATGTACTACCTCATCTCGACCGACTATATACCCAACGGGCGCACCCTCTGCTCGCGGTCGAAGAGCATCTGGGGACCCTACGAGACCTGCGTCATCACCGCCGACGAGACCTTCGGTTATCATGCCGCTCCATTGACACAGGTTGACGGACGCATTGTTGCTGACGGCAGCACCTTCGGCATTCCCGAGGTTGACCGCGACGCCACCGCATGCTCCAATATCCACCAAGGCGGTATCGTGCAAGCACAAGACGGTAGTTGGTGGGCCTTGCTGATGCAAGACTTCCACTCCATCGGGCGCACCGTGGGACTGGCTCCCATCACATGGAAAGACGGATGGCCGATGATTGGATTGGAGGGCAACTTAGGACGCGCCCCCCGCACATGGAAGAAACCGGCTGGTCTGTCGGCCGAACGGTGTGCCCCGTATCAGCGCAGCGACGAGTTTGACTCCCCTACCCTGCTCCCCATCTGGCAGTGGAACCACAACCCCGACGACCGGATGTGGAGTCTGAAAGGCGGTAAACTGCGCCTGCGCACACTGCCCGCCGACCAACTGATGTGGGCGCGCAACACCCTGACGCAACGATGTATCGGACCGGTGTCGGTGACCACGGTAGAGATGGACGCCAGTCATTTAGCCGACGGCGACGTGGCGGGTTTAGGCAATGTGAATGTGCCCTGCTCGTGGGTGGGACTGGTGAAAGAAGGCAAGACGCTCACCCTGCGTTGCTTTGAGCAGGCCACGAACGACACCATCGACCAAAGCATCGAACTAAAGAACGGAAAGATATGGTTCCGCGTAGAGGGCGACTTCGACAACGACCGTCTGCGCTACGCCTATAGCACCGACGGACAGACCTTCCAGCACATTGGCGGCGAGATGCGCCTGTCGTATCAGCTCATCACCTTCCAGGGTTCACGCCTCTCTTTGTTCGCCTTCAACCACCGCGGACGGAAGGGCGGTTACGCTGAGTTTGACCATTTCACCGTTGAGGAGCCGTTGGCCGACCGCTCAGGCAATATCCCTTACGGCAAGACGTTCCGCATCATCAACGTAGCCACGGGTCGTCCCGCTATCGCCACGCCTCACGGTCCACTGTATGACACCCGTGCCGACGACACATCGGTGCAGACGCGCTTCCGCCTCATCGACCGTGGCGGCGGTGAGGTGTTGCTTCAGTGTGAAGACGGTCGTTATGTGATGGTGAGCGGTGAAGGGTTACCCGGCGACGTGCGCATGACAACTGATGCGCGCCAGGCCGAGGTGTTTCTCTGGCAGGACTACCTAAACGGGGAGTTCATGTTGATGTCGATGCGTACGCACCGTTATTTGGGTAAGAGTCCGACTACGGGCAGTCCTTACAGCATGGACTACCGCGGTGCCGACCCTGCGCGTCGCAATGGAGCGGTTCTGCGCTTTGAAGAATAACAGCATTCCCCCCACGCGTAGCGTGCATCTACATGCCAAGGCTTTCACGCTGGCGTGAAAGGATATGGCACGCTCCGCGTGGAAATTTTTCAAATTCTATCCAAATTATTCAAAAATTATTAGGCTTACGGATGCCCGCCCGCGCAAGTAGGGACGCGGCGTGCCGCGTCCGCAAGCAAAAGGATTCTAAGGAATGTCGGCCGATGGCCGACATCTCCGTGAAATCTGTGCAATCCGTTGTCGTCTTTCCCCTCGGCCGAGGCCGAAAAATGAGTGGAATTTCTTTTATTGTCTGCGACGCTACACAAATATGCATCACCACATTTTCCCCCCACCCAACCCTCCCATGGGAGGGCTTCCAACCCCTCTCTAAATCTCTCCCCAATCCCAGGGGAGAGACTTAACCGCTCCTCCTCGTCGCTCTGACACTAAGGTATGCTCGGCCCATCAGAGGGCCGGCATCATCGCTACGCAACAAAGTTGCGATTGTTAATGTTCGCTTCGCTCACCGCGCTGCGACAAATGCCACATCATATCGCCATTTCCCCTTCGGCCGTTAGGCCGACATTAGGTTTATTCGTGAAATTAGTGTTCGTTTTTCTCATCGGCCGCAAGGCCGACATTCCTTGATTCCTATATTCCTTAGACATAGAACCATCGGCCGAAGGCCGATGCCCTTGGAATATCAATGGCTTCAAAGTTCAAAGTTCAACGTTCAACGTTCAACGTTCAACGTTCAAAGTTCAAAGTTCAACGTTCCACGTTCAACGTTCAACGGCGTCTTACTCGATGATGTAATTGGAATTGTTGTCTTTCTCATACTCAATGACCGACACCTCTCCGTCAATCCACTTCAGTTTTCCGTCTTCCCACTTGTAAACGCCAGTGACGTGAGTACGGTAGTCAAGTTGGTAATCGACCGAGATGGTCTTCTTTCTTTTATTAAACACCGGGTCGGGCAGTTGATTAAACTCCTCGACGTGCTCGAACCGGCGCTGTTTATCATTCCAGACGAAGGCTTGATAGACATCGCCGCCCTCCCCGTCTGCACCGAAATAACCGAGATAAATCAGCAGGTCGGCTTTGCCGTCGAAATTGATGTCAGTCTCTTTCACCCACGCCACCTTGTTGTCAACGGGTTGTTTCGTCCATAGTTCATGGCTCCACACGAAATCCGTCTTTTGGCCGTTGGCCCACCCTTCCACCGTGACGCCTTTGATATATTCGCCACTGTCGTTGAGGGTGAACTGAGTACGGAAGGTGTACTTACTACGCTTGGGCAGCGTATTTTTCTGGCTATCCATTTGCTTTGTTGTCAAGGCTGCCGCAGTGACGCAGCCCGCCAGGATGAACAAGATGAGAAATAGGTTTTTCATATCCATTTTATTTAGTGGTTATGTGTCTTTGCTACAATGCGAGGTATTCGTCCATATCGGCCCTCAGGCTGTCTTCCTCACCCTCGTATGAAGTGATGAAGTCGTCGATAAACCAGTCGCCGCGCTCATAAACCATCTTGAGTTTGATGGGATTGGTATTGCCCATGTTGTGCAGATTGAGCGATACGACAGCCTTGTCGTTCTCGAACGACACGACCTTGACATCCGTCACAGCCAGATTCTCAAAGTCCTGTCCCATCACCCAGTAATCGTAGTCGAAGAATCCCATCTCACCGGGGTTTTGGTTGTCTTTTTCAACCACCTCGGCCAGTTTTTTGTTCCATGCCTCAGAGCAGAAGGTCTCATCGAACTTCTTGTCTTGCAACATTTTCATCCCTTCGCCAAGCTCCATCTGATTCGCGCTATTGTAAGCGTCGCACACGTCTTTGTAGATGGTCTCCACGCGCGTTTTCACATCCGCAGCCTTTTGCGGTTTCTTTTCCACCGCCTCGACATTGGCTGACTTGTCGTTCTGTGGCTGTGCAGAATGATTCTTGCAAGCCATACACATAAAGGTACAGAGGCCCATCAGAGCCAGAGACATGAATTTTTTCATAAGCCTTATCAATAAATGATGAATTACCAATCGTCGTCCTCGCCACCAACGATGCCGTTCTTGATGGCTTCTTCCACCTTGTCCATGATGGCGTTAGAATAAGCATGAGCCATGACCAATGCTTTGGCACAGGTTCTCTTCTGAGAGTCTTTCTGCACAAAGGGGAAATGGTGTGCAATCTCCCACTGCTCATCATAGAGCATACCGTTGGTCTTGTCATCCTTTTTCCGCTTAGAGTCACCGAAGGTCCGCTCATCAGAGCCAAGCATCGAAAGCCATCCGCCGCTGATATCCGCGAGGATATCGTAGCTCTGCACGGTATAAGTCACGCGCACACGCTCATCCTTGATGTCAAGTCTGATGACCGGCGTGATGCTAACAGAGTATTTATTGATGGTACCGATATGCTCAACGATATTGGCAATGGTGGAGGAGATGATGATACATCCAGCCTCTTTGTCATTGAGTGTGACGGCTTGTTTGTCCTTGAATGTCGCCGTCACCCAGTAGTTGAGCATCAGGTACAGTTGTTCGCGTGTTTTGCCTGGCGCCTGAATCACCTGTTGATAGGTCAGCGACTCGTTTTTGTCGAGCACGAGTCCGCCAGCCAGATTTGTCGCCGCATCCAGCCATTTATCACCATATCGTTCCTTGGCATATTTCTCCAAATCAGCAGATTTCATCACTTGCGCCTGAACCGCCAGTGTTGCCGTCAGGGCGACGGCCAATAAAACAAAAAACTTTTTCATCGTCGTACGTTTAATTTTCATGGCAAAATTACATAAAAAAATGTAATAAACGAATTTGTGTCGATTTTTTAACCTTATTTCAAGATATCACCCTTTAAAGAATCAAGAAATAGTATTATTTTTGCAGAGGGGCTGAGATAAAGGGGAGTTAATAAAGGGAGTTAATAAAGGGGAGTTACCGCAGTCTCCGACTGCTTAGGGAGTTAAAGAACAATAACCTCTAATTGATATTATTTATGATGAACAAAACCTTATTAGTATTTGCAGCCATTGCGTTGCTGACATGTGGAGGATGTACCAACAAGGAACAGTCGGCTGACAATTCAACCAAGTCAACCAGTGCCACATCCTTTGATGAAGTGTTAACCACCCGCCGAAGCATTCGGAGCTATGACGCCACGAAAAAGATTTCCGATGCAGAACTGCGCGAACTGTTCAAAGCGGTGCAGGAAGCACCCTCTTGGGCCAACCAACAGCCCACAAAGTACTATGTGGCTACGAGCGAGGAGAAGGTTAAGGCCGTGCAGGAATTGGTCGGAGCCAATAAAGAGCGCATTGCCGGCGCTCCCGTGCTGATTGTCTCTACTTTCGAGCAGGGCAAGTCGGGCTTCTTCCAGGGCAAGCAGACCAATGAGGTGGGCGAAGGCTGGGGTGCCTACGACAATGGCTTGAGCAATTGTTACCTCATCATGAAAGCCCGCGCCATGGGATTTGACACGTTGATTATGGGCATGCGCGATGCTGACGCACTGCGTGAACTCTTCAGCATTCCCGGCAACGAGACCATCATGGCTGTCATCTCTTTGGGTTACCGTGCCGAAGAGCCCAAACGTCCTGAAAGACGCCCCTTGGAAGAGGTCGTGAAATTCTATTAAGAGGAGACTACCTTACCGTCACTTTCTTCACCGTGGTGCCCTGACGGACGATATAGACGCCGGCAGGCAGGACATCAAGACGGGAACCACATGCACGCCCTTGCAGGGTATAAACCTGCGAGGGTTGCTTGTTGTCGTCGGCTACAGAGGTGATGCCGCTGGGCGTATAAACATAATTGAGTTTGCTGTCCATCCATGCGATACGGTTTTTCATGTACTGTCTGACATTCTGCACTTCCGCCGCATAGCTGCCCCACAGTCTCGGGTTCTGATGGACGTATGAGTTCATGATGGGCCACCGTAAGAAATTGAGTTTTTGCGACGCCCCGATTTTCTCCTCCATCTCGTCGATGAAAGCCGTCAGGTTCTCCTCGGTCAGTCCGTTTTGCCGCGCCTCATCCCAAATCGCCAACAGTTGCGCCTTCGCCGCCGCATCGTTAACCACAATCTGATCGACAAACGCCTTCATGTTGCCCGCGCAACTGCCGCCGCTCCGATAGATATAGTCTTTTTTCTGATTGACGGGATAGGTGCGGTTGTCGTTGTCGAAAGCCAAGTCGAAGTCCCAAACGGGTCCGGTATATATGAGGTCGTTGTCACGGTATTTATACATATATACACTCCAATAGGTATCGGTGTTGCCCGACAGCTCGCCCACTAGGAAATGGCGCAGGAACGTGTTCAGGTCCAGATAAGTGCGCCAGTTGCGCTCCATCGTATTGAAATGCTGTTGGATGTAGTTATGCTGCTCTGTGGTAATGATATCCTCGTCGGGCGATTTAATGGTGACGGGATTGCCCTTCGCCGACGTGAAATACGAATTCTCGTCGTAGGCATAGGCATCCACCTCGATGAGGTATCCACCCGTCAGCGCACTCCCGCTGTTATCCTCGGCCGTCATCTCCTCCACATTCACCCGGCCTTTCTGCACTTCCACCTGGTCGCACAACTGATAGCAGCCCTTATACTCGCCGTTGAGCAGCACATCGACAACAGTGCCGTAGGGTGTGTAAGGCATGCCCAACCGCCGGCTGAGTTCGAAAGCTAACAGATTGCGCATCAGCGTCTTGTCGCCGTAATTATTGATGAGTGTCCATTTTTTCGCCTTTGCGGGTGCATCCAGCACCTGCTGTTTCTTGTCGAACTTAATGCGGTAGGGCTTTTTGGGGAACGTGCGCGAGTAATTGCCGCGCTCGCGGATGGTGCCGGGTTCCGACAGCAGTCCGTGGTCGGAGATGATGGTCAGTTGAGCCGTGATTTGCGTCTCCTTGTCAAAGGGGATCACGCCATCGAGCGTGTGGACGCTGACGGTGGGCAGGTTGGTCACTTGGTAGAGGTGCGAATCGTCGCCCTCGCCCTCATGTCCGTAGAACTCCAGTTCGGCAATGTTGCAACGCGCATCCGACGGTCCCACATACCGCACATAGCGGAAACCTTTTGAGCAATTGACATCGGCGTACGACACCACTCCGATGGTGCCCTTCTCGCTGATGACATAGAGCGGCAGCGCATCCATGAAGTCGGGACTGTTGGCCCCTTCGAACACGCCGAGCAGCACCCTTTCTTCACCGTGCACATCGTTGCGTGGCGACCACCCCACCCTTGTGATGACGAAAGGCTGGCCAAGGTCGAGACCCGCCCAGGTATAACTCCGTTCCCACGAGGCGAAGAACGTATTGAGATTGCCGTCGAAAGCGTGGCTACAGGTGTTTTTCGTGGTTGACATCGACCATGAATCGTAGTCAACCGTCTCTTGCGTTCCGATAACGACACCTGTCAGTTTTCCGTCGTCGGTGACAGCGGCATGACATACAGCGGCGGTGATGAAACCCGCCCAAAGTAAAAACAGTCTCATAGTTTTCAAACGAATTATTTACTTTTACTTTTTTACTCTTTTACTTTTTTACTTTTTTCTTTTAATTTTTTCCGGCAGAGCATTGCAAGTTTCGCGGACAAGAGCGGAGAGATAATCGCGGTCGTCCACGTCGGGTATATAGAAATAGTCCTTGGCACCCTCATAGGGTGGTCGGAGAATTATTGTCCGAAGTAAAGCGCGTCCCGCATCCGTAGGCTTCAAATAAAAGCCATCATCGCAAATCAATCCGAAGATTTTGCCATCGCAATAGATGGCATAGTCACCAAACATCTTTTTGGTCACGATATCGCCTGCCCCACCGCATTGGTCGGCGATATATTGTACAAAGTCTATATTGCTTGCCATAGTTAAAACCTCTGTAGAAGGAGACACCTGTTGGGAGTTCCCCTTTCGATTCATTCAATGATTACGAGTGCAAAAATACACAATAATTATCACATCCTACTACACTTGAGAAAAAAATATGCATGAATTCTTTGCCTACGGCGTAACACGAATTGCCTCTTTCTACGCGAGCGTGTATCAACATGCCAAGGCTTTCACGCCTGCGTGAAAGAATATGGCACGCTCCGCGTGGAATTTTTTCAAATTCTGTCCAAATTATTCAAAAATTTAAGGATGACATGCCTACGGATGCCCGCCGCGCAAGTAGGGACGCGGCGTGCCGCGTCCGCAAGCAAAAGATTCTAAGGAATATAGGAATCAAGGAATGTCGGCCTTCGGCCGATGAATGATTCGCCTACGGCGTAACACAAATGCACACAAAGAACCATGAATGAGACAAGAATATTATTGATGGATGGGAGCAAGAGGTGAGGGGTAAGAGGTAAGAGAATAGCTTTGGGGGCAGAGGCATATCCCTGTTTGGTGAGCGAAGCGAACATAAACAATCGCAACTTTGTTGCGTAGAAATTGATGCCGGCCCTCTGATGGGCCGAGCATACCTTAGTGACAGAGCGACGAGAAGACAATTATTTCGATAAGCCAAATGAGCAAAGTGGAACTCGTTCCAACTTTGCCATGGCGAGAAATAATCGCCGAAGGCAACGGTTAAGTCTCTCCCCTGGGATTGGGGAGAGATTTAGAGAGGGGTTGAAGCCCTCCCATGGGAGGGTTGGGTGGGGAAAGGATGGGCACGGAGACCCGCCCCTACAACGCTTGGAGGACGATCACGAGGACGGAGAGTTACCGACGCCACGGGGGAACGTTAATAATCTATAATAACGTGTCAAAACGTTTGACATTTTAGGGGATGACGCGTCAAAATGATATTATAAAAATGATTCTCTTCTTTCACAAGTTGAAATCGTCAAGGAATTTCCCACTAACATTATTCATCTACCTGATTTATGAAACATTTTTTAGCGAGTCTTTTTACTCTGGCTACACTTACAGGAGCCGCCCAAGAATTACAGCTGAACGATTTAGAGTATTTTGAACGACAAGGAGTCAATGTCCTGGTGTTCAGCAACAGTTTTAACGGAGGTTTCAACGACGAGAAAAATTCAGGTATCGAAATCATCCACCATGGCGTGAGAACCATCCAGGGTGGAGCCATCCGTCTGAACAACACACCCGAGCAATGGGACCTTGTGCCGAAGATGACCTCACGAACCGTTGACCGGGAGAAGAAGTCGATAGAAGTAGCCCTGCGCTATGACGACTATGACTTCGACAGTCGCATCGTGGTCACGGCAAAGGGAAAAGGCGTTGAGATAGCCGTCTTTTTAGACAAGCCCGTGCCTGCCGCTCTGGCCGGTACAGCGGGATTGAACATCGAGTTCCTGCCCTCACAATACTGGCAGAAGACCTATCTGATGGATGGCAGACTGAACCGTTTCCCACGCTACGCAGCCAGTCAGACCATCACCCGTCCGAATGCTGAGAAACCCAGACAGTTTAAGGGCTTTAAGACCTACGACGACAGAGGCACCAACCGTTTTGTTGACCCGCTGCCCATGGAGACGGGCCACCAGTTCGTTGCCGCCACTGACAGTCCTGAGCGAATGGTCCGCATCAGCAGCGACGACTCGGAACTGCAGCTCTTTGACGGCAGAATGATTGCCCAGAACGGCTGGTATGTGCTCCGCAGTGTGCTTCCGGCCAACCGGACAGGGCAAGTCATCACCTGGACGGTAGAACCGCATGCCATCCCCAATTGGATTCGCGAACCGAACATCGGATTCTCGCAAGTGGGTTATATCCCCGACCAGCCCAAAGTGGCCGTCATCGAACTTGACAAAAACGACCCGGTGAAGTCAACGGCCACGCTGTGGCGCATCAAGGACGACGGAACAACCGAGAAAGCCTACGAGGGAGCACTCACCACATGGGGCCCTTATTACAAATACAACTACGTGAAGTTTGACTTCACCAGTGTGCGTCAACCGGGCGTCTATTACATCCAATACGGTGACACCAAGACCAATGATTTCATCATCGACAAGAGTGTGTATGCCAAGATTACGGATGCGACCACCGATGTCTGGATACCCATTCACATGAATCACATGTATGTGAACGAGGGGTATCGTGTATGGCACGGCGAGCCCTTCAAGGAAGGTTACCTGCAAGCACCTCCGAGCGACCATTTTGACCTCCACTCGCAGGGTCCGACCACCGACACGAAATATCAGCCCCTTGAGCTCATTCCCGGTCTGAACGTAGGCGGTTTCTTCGATGCCGGCGACTTTGACATCGAGACGGGTTCAAACATCAATGTCGTGCAAAACCTCATCAGGACATGGGAACTGTTCAATCCGCAGCGCGACGAGACCTTTGTCAGTCAGAAACAGCGTTATGTGGACCTGCACCGTCCGGACGGCACGCCCGACATCCTGCAGTTTATTGAGCATGGTGTCCTCAACCTTGTGGCCCAGGCCGAGCAGATCGGGCACATGTCGCAGACCCTCTCCAACTCCGTGCTTGACAACTACCACCATTTAGGTGATGCCGCCTCCATCACCGACGGACTGCACTACGACCCGAGTCTGAAGCCCTATGAGGTGTCGGCCGACGGCAAGCGCAGCGGTACGCCCGACGACATGTGGGCCTTTACCACCCGCGACCCCCGTCTCGACCTCCGTGCCGCCACGATGTTTGCCGCAGCCAGCCGTGCCCTCGAAGGATATAATGACGACCTGGCTCAACGTGCGCTCACCCAGTCGAAACGACTGATGAAAGAGGCGAACGAACTGCTCGGACGAGTGAAAGACGACGCACCGGCCAATGAGGAGTCGAGTTGGCTGGGAGGCTTTGATACGGGCAGCATGACCACCAACCTGCAACTCTACGGTGCCACGAAAGAGAAGTCGTATTTAGACGCTTTTGAGCGCCAGATATGGACAGTCCTCGACAAGCGCCTGCCCCAAAATCTGCAGACCGCCCTCGATGCCATCCCTTATATGGACGACGCCTATAAGCGTAAGTTGCGCCCCTATGTAGAACAGTACCGTCAATATATCCTTGGCTTCGACCAGATGAACCCCTACGGTGTGCCCATCGGACTGGGCAACTGGGCCGGTGTGAACATGGTGCTCAATTTCGGAATCACCATCAACTACGCCTATCTCTACTATCCCGACATCATCAGCAAGGATGAGATTTTCCGTGTCGCCAACTGGCTCTACGGTTGTCACCCCTACCACAACTATTCTTTTGTGGCCGCCGTGGGTGCCGCCCGTCCCAAAGCCGTGTTCTATGGCAACAACCGCGCCGACTTCTCGTTCATTCCCGGCAACGTAGCCCCCGGACTCCTCTTCCGTCATCCGGACCATTTTGAGAACTTCGACGACTGGCCATTCTTGTGGGGGCAGAATGAGGGCACGATAGCGGGAAACACACAATATGTGATTTTCGGTTCGTCGTTCAAGAACCTGGTTCAAGAATAACCGAGAGCATCATGGGGCTTTTGGCTCCCAGACGAACAGTCCTTCGGCAGCAGCCAATGTCGTGACGAGCTCTAAAAGAGAGGCGTCGGGGTGATATAATGTCATGTAAAGGTCATCACCGTTAAAACCGATCATCGCCTCTTCTGATGGCAAAACGAAATATACGGTTTTACCGGATTGGAACCACTCGTCAACAGATTCAGGTGGCGGATTGCATGTCCATTCGTCTGATTCACAGGCATATAGGGCAATATCATAATAGCAGTTCAATTTGAGCATGATATGGCTGAACTTTTGGCAGATTACGCCAAAGCGCGGTTGTTTCAAGAAGAACTCCTCTATCTTGAAATACTGCCCTTGGCTGTCTGCCGCCACTTGTCGGGGGAGGAAGTCTATCACCCAATAACGCTGCTCCAAATACTCTTCTATGCTCATTGACGTAGTAGCCGTTTAGGATTTTGGTGCAAAATACCTCGTCGGCCGGGAAGGTTACTCCTGATCCGGCTGCTGTCCGTCGTGCGCTTTCCATGCGCATTCTGTAATTTTCATATCTGAAAAGACTGCGGTGAAAGACGACTCTTCGGGCGAACAGGCATAAATGCCGAACTTGATGGCGCCAGCCCCTGCAAACATGTGGCAGACACGCATCTGACTGAATTCCGTCCCATTGGTAGAGCATTCGATGCAATAGTCATCCTCCCTGCGCGAGAACCGATACCACATGGTCTTGACGTCAGCGGGAATGGCCGTCGTGGCCCAATCGGAATAGCCGTTGTTGGTGACCACGCTACCGAGATGCTGGAATTGATCATTCTCATACTCCACCGACGCTTTCAACCAGTTTTCGCTATCGAGATACATCACGATACCACATTGGTCGAAGCGGTGATGGCTCCCGGAGAAGTCGGTTTTAATCACAAAACTGAAGTACTTCTCCATCGTCTGCATCTGCAACACTGGCGCATTGTCGTTTTGGAAATGATAGTAAGTGCGTTGCCACAAGTCGGTGTGGGGTGCTGTGGTGACCTTAAGGGTATCACCATCCACATGATACTCAGCCGGCTTACGGGTCCATGTAAGGCTGTCAAAATCTATCCGGCCATCGGCAGCCAAAACCACTGTCACTTGGTCAACGAAGTACATATCAGATTCTTTTTGAGGTTGAACATTACAAGCTGCGAGCAACAAACCGCAACCTGCCAACATAACAAAGGGTTGACGAAAGAATTTGTTCATATCAATTAGTTTTTATTGCAAAGGTGAAAATGATGAGTCCTCTTCCTCCTTTTCAGGGACCAGGGGGATGCTTTCAATATAGAAACTGAAGGGTCGGAAACCGTCATTGCAGCTAATCATGGCACTCATGGGGTTTTTCATCCAACCGTCATAGAAATTGCCTTCTCCTTTAGCGAGGGATTCAACAAATGGCCGCATGGATTCCCATGCAGACTCACACATACCTTCGGGCCGTTGGCTATCCACGGAAATCCATTGTTGCCCGACCCGGACATCGCAGGTATGTTCTATCGGGTTTTCATATTGTGCCATCAGGTCGGTATATACCGTTTGGCGTACGGCTGTTATTCTTACTTTGTTCATGTCAAATTGGATTGAAATTTGTGAAATTTGTTGTCGTTTATTTCCCCCACCAAACCCTATTCCAAGCCTCTGTCCCCAAAGCTATTCTCTTACCTCTTACCCCTTACCTCTTACCCCTTGTTCCCCCACCCAACCCTCCCATGGGAGGGCTTCAACCCTATTCCAAGCCCTTTCC
>CAMJFC010000067.1 GCA_946404865.1 uncultured Prevotellaceae bacterium | reverse complement strand
CTTCAACCCTATTCCAAGCCCTTTCCCTCTCCAGGGAAAGGGTTTCAACCGCTCCTACTCGTCGCTCTGTCACTAAGGTATGCTCGGCCCATCAAAGGGCCGGCATCTATCTCTACGCAACAAAGTTGCGATTTTCTGTGTTCGCTACGCTCACCTGACAGAGAAGAGCTTTTGCCCACTGCCCCTTATTCACTTACTTCTTACCCCTTACCTCTTACCTCTTATCCCTTACCTCTTACTCCTAAGAAAAACATACCTCTTGCTCCATGCACCTTGCCCCATGCACCTAAAACCTAACCGCAGCGGGATGCACCGCAGTTTTTGCAGATGAGGCATCCCTCTTGATAGACAAGGGTCTCTTGGCCGCACTGGGGACAGATTTGTCCTTTGGCTTCGGTGCCGTCTGTGACATATTTCTTCAAAGCACGCTCCACACCGCTCTTCCAGGTGTTGATGCTCTCCGATTTGAGTTGGAGCGACGAGATGAGTTTGATGACATGATCGATAGGCATCCGATAGCGGAGCACACCCGAAATGAGTTTGGCATAGTTCCAATACTCAGGATTGAACTTCTCCGACAGTCCCTCAACGGTCGTCTTATATCCACGTTTGTTCTCAAACTGGAAGTCGTAACGCTTGGTACCGTCCTCGTTGGTTTGTTTGATGATTTTACCTTTCGTGACCGACTTCGGCAACAATATTCCCTCCTCATCGTCTTGGAGACCGGTGAAAATCTCGTAGGGATAACCATTGAGCAGGCCGACAAAGGCCACCCATTTCTCCTTATTATTCTGGAATCGCACCACATCACATTCCAATGTCTGCGGTCGCACCTCTGTGACCTCCGGCCGGCTGCACGGTTGGGGTTGCGGTTTCTCCTCCTTCTTTTTCTTTTCTACAGAGACAAGTACGCCGGCTCGGCTGCCGTCACGATAGATGGTACACCCTTTACATCCCGACCGCCATGCCTCGATATAAAGGCGGTTGACAAGCGCCTCATCCACTTCATTGGGAAGGTTGACTGTCACGCTGATGCTGTGATCCACCCATTTCTGTATCGCGCCTTGCATCCGCACCTTCATCAACCAATCCACATCGTTGGCCGTAGCTTTTCCGTAGGGAGACCGTTCCACCAACTGGTCTATCTCCGCCTGAGTGTATCGTTTGTCGGTGTCGTAACCATTGACCTGCATCCAAACGAGGAATTTGGGATGATAGACGATATACTCCTCGAAGGAGTCGCCCACTTCGTCCACGAAATCGACATGCACATTGGTATCATTGGGATTCACCTTCCGGCGCCGTTTATAAACCGGCATGAACACAGGTTCGATGCCTGACGTCGTCTGCGTCATCAAACTGGTTGTGCCGGTAGGAGCGATGGTCAGACAAGCGATATTGCGTCGTCCGTATTTCACCATCTCGTCGTAGAGCCGGCTGTCGGCCTCCTTCAGTCGGAGGATGAAAGGATTGTTCTCTTCGCGCTTGGCATCATAAATCTCAAAAGCCCCTCTCTCCTTCGCCATCTGCACCGACGAGCCATAGGCAGCGAGAGCAAGCGTGCGATGTACATTGACAGAGAAGTCAGTGGCCTCTTGCGAGCCATAGCGCAATCCCATGGCGGCAATCATATCGCCCTCGGCAGTGATGCCCACGCCCGTTCGCCGTCCTTTTCCGCTCTTGCTGTATATTTTCTCCCACAGGTGGTATTCCGCGCTTTTCACCTCATCACTTTGCGGATCCGCCTTCACCTTCGCCATGATTTTCTCGATTTTCTCGAGTTCCAGGTCCACGATATCGTCCATGACCCTTTGTGCGAGAGCCACATGCTTGCGGAACAGTTCATAGTCGAAGTAAGCCTTGTCTGTGAAAGGATTGACCACATAAGAATAAAGGTTGATGGAGAGCAAGCGGCAGGAGTCGTAGGGACAGAGAGGAATTTCGCCGCAGGGGTTGGTCGAAACCGTGCGGAACCCGAGGTCGGCATAGCAGTCGGGTATGCTCTCCCGAAGGATGGTATCCCAAAAGAGCACTCCGGGCTCAGCACTTTTCCAAGCGTTGTGAACGATTTTCTCCCACAGTTTCTTGGCGCTGATCGTCTGTTTCACCAGCGGTTCTTTGCTGTCTATAGGGAACTGTTGGACATATTCCTTATCGTCGATGGCACATTGCATGAATTCATCGTCTATCCGCACCGACACATTAGCGCCCGTCACCTTTCCTTCTGTCATCTTCGCATCGATAAAGTTCTCGCTGTCGGGGTGTTTGATGCTGACGGAGAGCATGAGAGCGCCACGCCGCCCGTCTTGTGCCACCTCGCGAGTGGAGTTGCTATACCGCTCCATGAAAGGAACGAGACCGGTACTGGTGAGAGCGGAGTTGTTCACCGGTGTGCCTTTTGGCCGGAGTTGTGAGAGGTCGTGCCCCACCCCGCCACGGCGTTTCATCAGTTGCACCTGTTCCTCATCGATACGCAGGATGGCGCCATAGGAATCAGCGTCGCCGTCGAGTCCGATGACGAAGCAGTTGGAGAGCGACGCCACTTGGAAGTCGTTGCCGATGCCCGTCATGGGACTGCCAGCTGGCACGACATAACGGAAATGGTCAAGCAGAGCGAACACATCCTCAGCCGCCACCGGATTATTATATTTTTGTTCGATGCGTGCCACTTCGCGCGCGATGCGCCAATGCATGTCTTCAGGCGACTTTTCATAAATATTGCCGAAACTGTCTTTCATGGCATATTTATTGACCCAGACCCGTGCGGCGAGTTCATCGCCATCAAAGTATTGTAGCGAAGCCTGATAGGCCTCGTCATAAGCGTAAGTTTGTAGTTGATTCATGATAAAGAGTTGAATTTTCGTGCAAAGTTACAAAGTATGTATGAGATAGAAAAATTTTTTTTTGGAAAACTTTTCAAGAAAAATTTACAGAAAAGTTTTCCAAAAAGGAAAAGTTTTGGGGTTATGGGGATTGAAAAATATGTTAGTAACAATAAAAGAGGAAGATGGCCGTTATTTCTAAAAACGAAAGCGAATATGAAGAACATCAACACAAGACGCACGATTCGCAAATATGCCGACCGTGAAGTAAGCCAAGAACTGCTCAACCGTCTGCTCACTGAGGCGAGCCGTACACAGACGATGGGCAACCTGCAACTGTATAGTGTGGTGGTGACGCGCGACGCCGAGATGAAACAGCGACTTGCTCCCGCCCACTTCAACCAACCCATGGTGACAGGCGCGCCTGTGGTGCTGACCATCTGTGCCGACTTCCGCCGCACCACACGTTGGTGCGAGGAGCGCCAAGCCACACCCGGCTATGACAACCTGCTGTCGTTTATCAATGCTGCCTCTGACGCGCTGCTTTATACGCAGACATTCTGCAACTTAGCCGAGGAAGAGGGATTGGGCTGTTGTTATTTAGGCACCACGGTGTATATGCCCCAGATGATTATTGACGTGCTTGGACTGCCGAAGTTGGTGATGCCTGTAGCCACCATCACCCTGGGTTGGCCCGACGAGGAGCCACCCCTCTCCGACCGTCTGCCGCTGGCCGCCTTTGTACACGAGGAGCAGTATCAAGATTACACCGCCGAACGGATTGATGCTTTTTACCGAGAAAAAGAGTCCTTGCCTGAAAATCAAGAGTTTGTGCGCATCAACGGAAAGGAGACCCTTGCCCAGGTGTTCACCGATTGCCGATACACGAAGAAAGATAATGAGGCGATGTCGGCCACGATGATAGAGACATTGAAGAAACAGTGTTATTTAAGGTGATGGGCAAGAACCTGGTCAAGAAGGGATGCTATGGATGATGAGGATGCGACGGGTGGCGGAAGTGATGCAGACACGGTTGTCGGGTCTGAGATTCACGAGCCACAGGATATCGCCATTCGCTTGTGTGAGAACCAGTTGCGCTTGTTTCTCGAAAAGAGACATTTTGCGATCGGTCATGAAATCACTGAGTAGTTTTTTGCCTTTCATACCAAAGGGAATGAAGGCATCGCCTTGCTCCACCCTTCTTAATATGAGGGGGAAGGAAATTTTATCGGCATCCAAGCAAGCCCATTCGGACGATTGAAAAGGAAAGTCATTCAAACGGCTGACATCCTCCACATCGATATGGATTTTGAGAAAATCGCCATAGCGGTAAAGACCAGGTTCAGGAATCATTAACGGTCGTTGCTCAACTTGCTGACGCTTTCTGATGACGAACCTATCACGGTCGAAGAGCAGTTGATATGAATCAGACTCAAAGAGCGCCCCTGTTGGAATCTGGTGTATTTGCGCATATATCGCCTCGATTTGTTCGGGTAAGAAACCATAGGGTTGCAAGAGGTAAAAAAGGAGGTATTCGCTATCTATTTCCTCTTTTTGTATATCTATCATCTGTTCGCCGTCAAAAAGTGGCCGGGTGCTGATGATATTATTTTTCTTCTCCTCCATGACCGTATTCAAGACCTTGGCCGCTTCGGCAAGCCGCCTGGATGTGGCATCTATAGCGCGCGACACCGAAGGATTGATGTCGCGCATGGCAGGCAACACGTTCAACCGGATTTTGTTTCTCGCCACATCATCGACGAAGTTGGTACTGTCAGTGACATAATCCTGCTGACAGTCAGCGAGATATTGCTCGATATCCTGCCGTGAAAGACAAAGAAGCGGTCGCAGGATCAGTCCGTTGCGTGGTTGTATGCCACGTAAGCCGTTGATGCCCGTTCCTCGGACGAGGTTGAGCAGCACCGTCTCGACCGAGTCGTCCCGGTGATGCGCCACACAGATACCTTGTGCATCGATGTCATGTGCCAATTGGTGGAAATAGGCGTATCGCAATTCACGAGCCGCCATTTCGATGCTCACCCGATGGAGTTGTGCATATGCCTTGGTATCGAAATGAGCGAGATGTAGAGGAATTTGTTGTTGTTCGCAAAGATTCTTGCAGAACAATTCGTCGCGGTCGGATTCACTGCCCCGCAGGTGGAAGTTGCAATGTGCCGCCTCAATCTGATATCCGAGTTGCCGCAAGATGAGCAGCAGAGCCACACTATCGGCCCCTCCAGAAAGAGCCACGATGTACTTGCCGGAGGCATTCAGCAATTGATGCTTTTGGATGAAGTCGGAAACAGCGGTCATCTCGTTTTTTTTGAGGGATGAGACGAATAGAGGAAACACTAAGCATTCAACACTCTTTCTCACTCCACGTATAGGACGAGACCTTTGAGATATTCGCCCTCGGGATGATAGATGTTGATGGGATGGTCGGCCGGCTGATGCAGTTGGTGCAGGATACGCACATTCCTACCTGTTTTAGCAGCGGCGGTGAATACGGCATTTCTGAAATGGTCTTTGGTGACCACTTGAGAACAACTGAATGTGAAGAGGACTCCTCCCTTTTTGATACGCTCAAACGCCTTGACATTAAGACGCGTATATCCTTTCAGAGCATTACCGAGCGCAGCCCTATGCTTGGCAAAGGCCGGCGGGTCAAGAATGATGAGGTCGTACTGGTCATCAGCCGCATCAAGGAATTTGAAAGCATCTTCGCAGAACGCCTCATGCCGTTGGTCACCCGGGAAATTCAGGTTCACATTACCGTTTGTCAGTTCAATGGCCTTGGCGCTACTATCCACAGAATGCACCAGTTGTGCGCCCCCCCTCATGGCATAGACCGAGAATCCGCCCGTATAGCAGAACATATTGAGCACCCTTTTGTCGCGTGCATATTGTTCCAGCAGTCGCCGGTTGTCGCGTTGGTCTACGAAGAACCCCGTCTTTTGTCCTTTCAGCCAATCGACATAGAATCGCAGACCGTTCTCCGTCGCCGTGTTGTTATCATCGCCGCCAATTAAGAATCCGTTCTCCTGTCCGAGGTCAGCCTTAAACGGTAGTGTCGTCTCGCTTTTGTAATACACATTTTTAATCCTTCCCCCCATCACCTTGATGAGTTGGTCGGCTATCTGCTGTCGTGCCACATGCATACCCACGCTATGAGCTTGCATGACAGCCGTTTGTCCGTAGCAGTCGATAACCAGTCCTGGCAGGTTATCACCCTCACCGTGCACCAATCGGTAAGTATCGTTGGTGTCGGAATTGGCGAATCCAAGGGCACACCGCATCTCGAAAGCCGCCTGAAGACGGCTGTGCCACAGGTGTTCATCGATGGGTTCGTCACGGAACGAGAGAACCCTGACAGCGATAGAACCGACCTGATAATGTCCTACAGCGATGAAATCATGTCGTGAGGTACACACACGAACGACATCACCTTCTTGGATGTCGTCGTCCATCTGCTGGATGGCACCGGAAAAAATCCAGGGGTGAAAGCGGAGAAGGCTTTCTTCTTTATTCTTTTTGAGGGTTATGGTTTTCATGTTTGTGAGGGGATGAGGTTGTGAGATGATTATGTGGTAGAGGGTTCCGGTACGATGACGAGTTGATAGTCGTGGGTTTGGATGAGTCGGAGATACTCACGATAGAGGTTGATACACGCCCATGCGTCGGTGGCGGCATAGACTTTCTGTTTTTCGGAGAGTACATCAGCCTCCCAATTGGAGAGTTGCTGGCTTTTGCTGATTTTCTGTCCGAAAATATTGGCATAGAGTTTTTGGAGACTGAGGTCTTCAATACCCAGTTCCCTCATGTGGTCTTGTAAGTCGATGAAAGCCCCCGGTGTGAACATGGGTTCATTTCTGTGCAACGACGAGAAGTCATCGTGTAACGATAGTCCCACCTTAGGCACCGTCTTGTCTTCGAGCAGTCGGATGATATCAGCCGTCATACCCGTATAGTTGAGTCGGAAGAGGAAACAGATGTTCTTTGCCGCCACTTGCAAGAGAGCCACTTGATGGACGACCCCTTTTTTGAACGACGGTCTGGTTTCCGTATCAATCCCGAGAATGGGTTGTGACAATAGGAAATCCACCGCTTTTTTTGTCTCACCGGGTGATATAATCACAACGATTCGTCCATTGAACTGCACCTGTGGAAGTTGTGCTATCTCTTTTTTTTCGAATTTATTATAAATGATTTTTTTCATAAAAATGCTTACAATGTGCAAAATTAGAAAAAAGTTTTGGAAATCTCTCTCATTCTAAGAAAAAAGGTGTAATTTTGCATACTAAAATCGACAATTATCATTTCACCCCACCCCTAAGAGAAAGAAAATAAGCATATAACAATGAGCAAGAGTAAGAAAAAAAATACATCCCCGAAATCTACGTCACTCAGCGAGGCATTAGGTTTGAGTGAGTTTTTGCGCAACGAGCGTGTTCATTTTGCTTTAGGCATCACCTTGTTGCTTATCTCCATCTATATGATTGTGGCGTTTATCTCCTATTTCAGCAGCGGTGAGGCCGACCAGAGTCTGGTGTTGGACCCGAAACCGGGCGAGTTGGAGAATCCGAACCATGAGTTTCAGAATATCTGCGGTTCTATCGGTGCGTATATCAGCCATTTTTTCATTGCCCGTTGTTTCGGCGTGGCAGCCTTTCTCGTCCCCTCCTTTTTGGCGTTATGCGCCTTGAAGTTGACCGGCACGTATAAGAAACTGAATCTTTGGAAATGGTTTTTCGGCATGTCCGTGCTACTCATTTGGTGCTCACTTGCCTTTGCCAAGTTGCTGACCCCCATTTTCGGAGACCATATCTTCAACCCTGGCGGCGACCACGGCATCAATGCCGTTCATTGGTTTGAGAACATCATCGGTGCTCCGGGACTGATTGCCGTTCTTATCATTGTGGCCATCGTCTATTTAGTGTATTTGAGCAGCGAGACGATGTACAAGATACAGAACCTGTTGAACCCCACCCGTTGGTTAGACCGAGTGCCGTTCACCATCACCAACAACGAGAACAAGAACACCAGTGCTGGTGTCGTCGGCGTGGACGACTACGAGTCAGACCCGTCTGTGTTCGACGACCCCGCCGCACAGACCGTGGATTTCACCGATGACGGTATTGTGGTCAACGCCCCAGCATCAGCCGACGAGGAAGAACAAGACCGCAGCCGCCGCAACCGCCGCAAAGATGATAAGGGTTTATCAGGCAACGACCCCGACATGGTGATTGAAGTGGGAGCCGATGAGGAAAAGGCCCGCGGCAATAAAGCGGTGACACGAGAAGATGCGCTCAAGACACCCATCAACCCGAAAGAGCCGTTTACGCTCTACCAATATCCCACACTCAGCCTGTTGGATAAATATGAGAACGGCGGCAAGCAGTACATCGACGAGTCGGAGCAGTTGGCCAACAAACGCCGTATCGTTGAGGTGCTGAACAACTTCGGAGTCCAGATACGCGAGATACGTGCCACGGTAGGTCCGACCATCACCCTGTATGAGATAACCCCAGCCGAGGGAGTCCGTATCGCCCGTATTCGTAATTTGGAAGACGATATCGCTCTGAGCCTGGCTGCATTGGGCATCCGCATCATCGCCCCCATCCCCGGCAAAGGTACGATTGGTATCGAGGTTCCGAATGCCAAACCCAATATCGTGTCGATGGAGAGCATTCTCAACTCGAAGAAATTCCAGGAGACGAAGATGGAACTGCCCATCGCGCTTGGAAAGACCATCACCAATGAAGTGTTTATGGTGGATTTGGCCAAGATACCGCACCTTTTGGTGGCCGGTGCCACTGGTCAGGGTAAATCAGTAGGTCTGAATGCCATCATCACCTCTTTATTATATAAGAAGCACCCCAATGAGTTGAAGTTTGTGCTGATTGACCCGAAGAAGGTGGAGTTCAGCGTCTATAGCAAGATAGCCGACCACTTCATGGCTACTGTTGACGATGACGACGAGCCCATCATCACCGATGTGACCAAAGTGGTCCGCACGCTGAAGAGTCTATGTACGTTGATGGACCACCGTTATGACCTGCTCAAGCAAGCAGGTACGCGCAACATCAAGGAGTACAACAATAAATATGTGAACCATCAGTTGGACCTCACCCTCGGCCACGATTACATGCCCTACATCGTTGTGGTCATCGACGAGTTCGGCGACCTGATTATGACTGCCGGCAAGGAGATCGAGCTGCCAATAGCTCGTATCGCCCAGTTGGCACGTGCTGTAGGTATCCACATGGTCATCGCCACGCAACGCCCGACCACCAACATCATCACGGGAACCATCAAGGCCAACTTCCCCGGTCGTATGGCCTTCAAGGTGAGTGCCATGATTGACTCTCGCACCATATTGGACCGTCCCGGAGCCAACCAGCTGGTGGGCCGTGGCGACATGCTGTTCCTCAACGGCAACGAACCTGTTCGTGTGCAGTGCGCCTTCATCGACACACCAGAGGTGGAGCGCATCAACGAATATATCGAGCACCAGCCCGGTCCGGTCTCCCCTATGGAACTGCCCGAGCCTGTCAGCGAAGACAGTGGCAGCAGTACTGGCGGCGGTGGCGGCGGTAACATGGAGGCTGGCAACCTCGACCCCATCTTCGCCGAGGCCGCCCGTCATATTGTGTTGACCCAACAAGGCAGCACAAGTATGATTCAACGGAAGTTCTCCATTGGTTACAACCGCGCAGGTCGTCTGATGGACCAGCTGGAAAAAGCCGGCGTGGTGGGCGCCGCACAGGGCAGCAAGCCGCGTGAAGTGCTGATACAAGATGAGAACTCACTTGCGACGTTGTTGAGTAACTTGTAATTATTCCAGAAAATCATATTTCCTGGATGGTGTTTTTATATTATTTCACAGAGTAACAATTAAGGTAAAAAAGGAAAAAAGATGAAAAAAAGGATAATATTAACAACCGTAGTGGCATTGCTGACGGTGGTGTGCTTAGGACAGACCACAAAAGCGAGGAAAATATTAGATAAGACCGCTCAGACCCTGAACGCTCAGGGGGGAGCAAGTGCTAACTTCACATTGTCGTCGGACGGTATCGGGAGCACATCAGGTACCATCGCCATCAAGGGGAATAAATTCCGCGCCCAGACCCCCGAAGCCTCCACGTGGTATGACGGCACCACCCAGTGGACCTATATGAAAAAGACGGAAGAGGTGAATGTGAGCAACCCCGACGAGCGTCAGCAGTCGCAGTTGAACCCCTACCAGTTTATCACGATATATAAAAGTGGTTACCGTCTGAGCGTGAAAGACGTGACGGGTGGTTGGGAAGTACGTCTGAAAGCATTGAGCCTGGGCAGAAGCATTCAAGAGATGTACATCACGGTGAGCAAGCAGTACGTGCCCACAAAAGTTCGTCTCCGCGAAGGTCAGAAATGGAGTACCATCACCATCAGTAACTTCAAAGCCGGCAATCAGAGCGATGACACGTTTACCTTCCCGTCGAAGGATTATCCTAATGCCGAAGTGATTGATTTGAGGTGAGGTTTTAGGAGTGAAGGAGTGAAGACATATGTTGGAGCGGAGGAGGAGTGAAGACATTTGTTGGAATTGAGGAGTGGCAGGGTGAAAAGGCAGGGTGAAAAGGAGTAAAAAAAGAAAAATGGAAATTACACGTTATCAACTATTTAAGGCTCTCCGTCAACATTTGAAGTTGTCGGAGCGTCGCAACATAGCTTTTGAGCAGAACAAGACCGCGAAGTATTTTTTGTGGGTTGGTGTAGCCTTCACCATTCTCTACTTGATGTTTTTGTCTGTGCCATTGTCGATGGCAGCCAACGAGAGCCGTTGGATATATGCAAGTGAATTGATGTACGGCATCTCACCATTGATTCTGACCGTCGATTTCTTCTTCCGCTTCATCGCGCAACAGACGCCCACGCAGTTGATCAAGCCCTATACACTGCTACCCATTTCGAAGTATGCGTGTATCGACTGTTTCTTGGTTCGTTCGATGCTGAGTGTGGGCAATCTGATATGGTTCGCCTTGTTCATCCCCTACGCCTTGATGTCGGTCGTGTTCACCGAAGGATTGGTCGCCACCCTTGGTTTCTTGCTGGGATTCTACCTGATGATTGTATTCAACAGTCAATGGTACACCCTTGCCCGTTCGCTCATCAACACCCACATTGCATGGTGGGCATTACCCCTTGGCGTGTATGCATTGGTTTACTCGCCATGGTATGTCGGTCCGAACGCGGGGTTTGAACAACTGTGCAACACATACGCCCACTTAGGGGTTTGGTTCCCAGGTTGGAACATTTTGGCCTACATCGTCATTCTCTGCATGATAGCAGGTATTTTCTTCCTCAACCGCCGTTTGCAATATCGTCTGATTTGGGCGGAGTTGGGCAAGGCAGAGACGACGAAGTTACGTCACGCTTCGAAATTCTCTTTCTTCAACCGTTTCGGTGAATGCGGCGAATACATGAAGTTAGAGGCTCGTAGCATCATGCGCAATAAGAATCTGCGCAAGACCTTCATTTTCGCCAATGTGTTTGTGTTGTTGATGAGCCTGATGGTCTCGTTTACCGATGTCTATTCAGGCGAGTTCATGACCATCTTCTGGTGCATTTACAATTTCGCCATCTATGGCGCGATGGTGTTGGTGAAGGTGATGTGTTACGAAGGCAATTACATCGAGTGTCTGATGGTGCGCAAAGAGAATATCATCTCGCTGCTTCGTGCGAAATACTATTTCTACAGTGCCATGTTGATCATTCCCTTGCTGTTGATGACCCCCACATTGGTCACGGGTAAATGCACGTGGCTGATGCTCGTCTCGGTCATGGTCTTCTCGGCCGGAGTTATTCATTTTGTCTTTTTACTGATGGCCATTTTCAACAAGCAGACCATGCCATTGAACTCAAAGTTTATCGGCAAGGGGAGCATGGAGAACAACTACCTTCAGATTGTGGTGGAGATGTGCGTGTTTATTGTTCCCATCATCCTCATTAAGGTGTTGGAGGCATTGCTGGGCAGCACCTTGTGCTATAGTGTCATCCTGAGCATTGGTTTATGGTTCATCCTTTTCCATCCCGGATGGATACGCTTCATCTACAACCGTATGCAACGCCGCCGTTATGAGAATTTAGAGGGTTTCCGAGCCACGAGGTTGTAATTTTCCTCGTGGCCGGCCCCAGACTAAGCATCTGCGTCAAGCTTGAGCATCGATATTGATCTGCTTGATGTAGATGTATTTCGGATAGTGGCCCAATACGGTAAGCGTCACTGGGCATATCCAGATTTCGCGGGTGAATCCTTCAAGGCCGTTCACCTTGTACGTGGCACCGCGAAGAAGTCGAGAGAACAGTTTCTCGCACTCAAAGAAACCATCGTCTTCCAGTTGCGACAGACGTTCCTTTGTCGGTCTTACCAGGACTCTCACCCGGTATTCCTCCTTTTTGTCGAGGAACTTCAGCAGATGGTTCGAACCCGCCACCATTGCCAGGTTGTATCTATCTCCCGGCCAAGGCATGTCGATGTACCATGTTTTGTCCTCCGGCACAAAGACGAATTGCAGGTCATACACACGGCGGCGCAAGCCACACATTCCTTTAGCATAAACCCAAGCGAGTTTAGCATACATGATTGCTTTGTTCAGCATCTGAAAAAGATTTGGTGAAAAAGCCTCAGGGCTCTCCTGAAAGGCGGGTGCAAAGATACGTCAACTTTTTCATTCTTGCAAATTTCACAAAAATCACTGACATTCAATCAGTTATAATTTTGGCATAGTGTTTGCTGAAAACGAAAACAAACAGAAAAACAGGTAAAAAACATCAGCGAATGCTTTGATGATTATTCACATCGAAAACGTTTACAGGTTAAATTCATCTAAAAAAGCGGTTAGTTTCACCTTATTATTATATATTTGCACCATTATTCAAACTACCGTAAAAACGACAATGAAAAAACTGTACTTATTGATTATGGTTCTCGCCATGTTGTCGGGTGTGAGTGCGTATGCCGCGCAACATCTGACCATCAACGGTGAGAGCGTAGAGAAAGCCGTCGCACAAATCACCTTCGAGGGCGACAATGTGATTCTGCATTTCGCAGACGAGACCACGCAGACTGTTGACATGGAAGCCGTGACCATCGACATGGACGTAGCCACTGCCATTGATATGGTGAACGGTGCATTCCGTCTGAACAGCATGGTGGGCGGCACATTGGACATCAGCGGTCTGGAGACCGATGCTGTGAGCATCTACGATGCCTCTGGTCGTATGGTACTCCGCAGCCGTGTGTCGGGCAGCGATGCCACCTTGGATGTGAACCACCTGCACGGCGGCATGTATATTCTGAAAGCTGGCAACCAGATTGTGAAATTCATGAAACGATAAGGAGGACGGACGTATGAAGAAAGCATTATTCAGTATCGTATTGATGAGTCTGATGGCCCTGACAGGTCAAGCTCAAACATGGGATTTCACTACAGCATTCAGTGCCGACGACCTGGCCAACCTGAAAGCCGACACCAAGAACTGGAGCGACGCCAACGGCGACCAGACCCGTTTCTCCAACCTGACGGAGATGAGCGGCGAGCTCAAAGCCAATGGACAAGTGATTGCTTGGACCAAGGGATTGCAATTTGGAACGATGGCGAAAGACAAAATTCGCCTTGATCCCAGTTTCCGTCTTGCCATCAACGGCAAAAACCTCTCCATCACCATCCCCGGTCTGAAAAAAGGACAGACAGTGACCGTGGTTTGCAAAACCGGCAACACCAATGAAGCACGCGGGCTGACAGTGAGCAACCTGACCCCGACGAGCGGTTACTTCAACAGCACCTCGCTCGAGGAGCAGACCAACGTAGGCACGGTGACCGCCAATGGTGACGTGACCCTGACCACCACAGCTGGCATGAGTATCTTCAGCATCACCGTGGAAGGCGAAGGTGAGGGAGGCGGAGAAATCGGTGACGACCCCACCCCACAGCCCAACAGTTTCGCCACGAGTATGAACCTGACGCAGAATCAGATGCACCTGACACTGCAAGACGGTGATATCAAATACTACAACACCACCGATGTGAAAAGTGTTGACTTCAACGAGAATGCCATCACCGTGGTGCCTTTCAACACGGCCATCGAGAGCGACCTGTATGATGGAAATGTGTCGAAGATAGGTTTTGCCAAGAAGAGCGAGGCTGGCAGCGAAGGCGAATATGCCAACGAAGAAGGCAAGGTGGTGATTAATGCCGCCAAGGGTTGGTTGGAAGCCGCCTATGTGACTTGGGCACCCTTTAACAACGGTGAGCAAGACGCCGACAGTTATCACGTGTATGTGAAAGGCGGACAATATGCCGACTATACCCGTATAGACCAGCCTTTGGTGCGCAATTACGGCAGCTATGGCCGTGCCGATGCAGTGGGTTTGCAGAATGGCACCTATACCTTGAAAGTGGTGCCCGTGTTCGGTGAGGAAGAGTTGACCGCTGCCGCCAACGAGGCCACCACCATCAACGTGAAGAACTTCAAGCGCGAAGGTTTCGCTTTCAAGGGCGGCTATTCGCCCGGTGCCTACAACCTTGACGGCACACTGAAAGACGGTGCCGTGGTGGTGTATGTGACCAAGAACACCGCGAAGAACGCGACTGCCAAGCTACGCACCGGCACCTATCACGGTCTTCAAGACATGCTGAAAGCATACGAGACACCTGCCGACAACACCCCTCTCGTGATTCGTATCATCGGCATGATAGAGAAAGATGACGTTGACAGATTTGAGAGCAAGGAAGAAGGTATTGAAATCAAGGGCAAACGCGCCGACCATGAAGTGAACATCACCATCGAAGGTATTGGTGAAGATGCTACCCTTCGCGGTTTCGGATTCTTGGTCCGTAACTGCAAAGGACTGGAGATGCGCAACTTCGCAGTCATCCGCTGCATGGACGACGGAATATCGCTCGACACCGACAACTCTAACATTTGGCTCCATCATCTTGACATGTTCTATGGCAAGCATGGTAGTGGCGACCACACCAAGGGCGACGGTTCGATTGACGTGAAAGCCGACTCTAAGTTGGTGACGGTCAGCTACAACCACTTCTGGGACACTGGTAAGTCGAATATGTTCGGTATGAAGAATGAGAGCGGCCCCAACTATATCTCGTACGACCATAACTGGTTTGACCACAGCGACTCACGCCACCCGCGTGTGCGCACCATGAGCGCGCATGTATGGAACAATTACTTCGACAATGTGGCGAAATACGGTGTCGGCGCAGCTACTGGGGCAAGCATATTCGTGGAGAACAACTACTTCCTGAAGACCAAGAAACCTATTCTCTCTTCGAACCAAGGCACCGACGCACTGGGCAGCGGCACCTTCAGCGGTGAAGATGGCGGTATGATTAAAGCCTACGGCAACTACTTCGACCGTACGGCCAAGAACTTCAAATACTACACGCAAAAGGACCCCGCCTCTACCGGATATGACGCTTACGAGACGGAAACACGCGAAGAGCAAGTGCCCGACACCGAAAAGACCCGTGCCGGCGGCACCACCTACAATAACTTTGACACCAACGCATCGGTGATGTACACCTATACCCCCGACGCAGCAGCAGACGTTCCCACAGTAGTGACTGGTTGGGAAGGTGCCGGCCGTATGAACCACGGCGACATCAAATACACGTTCAAGGAGAATGTAGGCAGCGATGATACAGACTCTGCCGTTGATGCTGATTTTGAAAAAATCATTGACGGTTACAAGTCAGCGCTTGTGGGCATCTTCGGCGGCGAAGAGATTGGCGGCGGCGACGAGCCCGGTGGCGGTGACGAACCTGGCGGCGGCGACGAGCCCGGCGGCGGTGACGAGCCCGGTGGTCAGACCATCGATGCCGCCATCGAGTGCAACTTCCAGAACAATGCCCCGTCGAACAGTGCTTTTACCGTGACGGGCAACTACAGCAACTCGAAAGGCAGTGCCACTGTGAACGATGTAACTTATACCGTATGTCTGAAGATGGAGACCAGTACCTCGGTGAAGTTCTCCACCGCGAAAGACATGAAGATGACCTTGGTGTTCGGCAACAAAGAGACCAAAGACCAAAATCCGACCATCATGGTTGATGGCACGAAGGCCACAGGTGCCAACCAAAAGATAGAGGTTGACCTGCCCGCAGGCGACCATGAGTTGAAAAAAGCAGATAGTTGTAACCTCTTCTGGATAGGATTGGAATAGGAAGCCCACACCCCTGCCCACCCCGAGGGGAGAAGGAGCCCCCTTCCCAACCCTCCCCGAGGGGAGGGAGTAATTACCATTTTTTAATTAGGATAA
>CAMJFC010000066.1 GCA_946404865.1 uncultured Prevotellaceae bacterium | reverse complement strand
AGACCCTCACCCCGGCGGCGAACGCGCCGAGGAAGGGCGACGTGCTGAAGAAACAGCAGACGGAGTATGTCAACACAAGCGGAGGGGGCGAGGACCGTGTGTGGGACATGAGCGGCATCGAAATCGTCAACTCCAGTCACAAGGCGAGAATCCTTGCCAAGCGCGACTCGGCGGACACGGCGGCAGACACCGTCATGACCGTGGAGAACAGGATGAGGAGATATACGCTGCAGAGGGGTGACTCGCTGCTGACTGCCGGCACGGAGAACGTGCTCTCGATTGTGAGCTACCAGCAGCCCGAACTGTCGCTGCGATTCCCCCTCAGCTATGGCAAGCAAAATCAAGAAACGAGCCTTGTAACTGGGGCGTTTTTTTGTTCATTCGCAAAGAATTAGCGAAGTTGTCGGAGAAAGAAGGGGATTTCGATGCACGTAATCTTATTTGCCCTTTGATACTACAATCTTACTTGCTATTTGATTGCGGACGCGGCACGCCGCGTCCCTACGTGAAGAATACGATGAAGCAATGGTCTATGGTCACGGTACGAGACGAAAAAGACGGCCTCGCGACAATGAACGGCCCAATGGCCGTGCGGGCGGGCACAAAGGCACTGCCCCTACAAAGCGAACGATGAGGAGGAAGGGACGCCATGACACAGAGGTACCGTCACTACAAAGCGAACGAGGAGGAAGGGACGCCAAAGGACGATGAGAAGAGTCGAAGGGCGAGGAGGAGGAGCGTCGAAGGACGATGAGCAAGGGGGGGAACAATGAGTGTGGAATCTGCCCTATGGCTGCCATCTTTTGCCTTTTATGAGCGGAGCAAACTGATAATAATATAAATAGGTGTGGGGGATGGCATGGCGGGCGATGTTTTCAAGGCGTAATGGCGGTGCGCTGATGCTATCCATGAACTGCCGATAAAGGGTGAGACGGTAATACGCGACAGAGTCCTGCGTTGTAACGGGAACAACATGGTTTTGCAGCCGATACAGAGCCATGGCCTCCCGATAAAAACGGGGCATGGTGGAATCATTGTAAATGGTGGTTACCGCTTTTGCAAAGAGGTCCAGCCTCCGGTCGATTAAGTAACCCGACAACTTCATGTCGGCCTTGACGTGAGAGGTCATGGACTGCTCCATCACACTGTCAGGAATCTGCAATGTCTTTATCTTTTTCCCGTCGAGCTTCATCGCCTTGGCGTCGCCCGACAAGGGATAATCGAACAACCGATCGCCAAGCTCTTCCCTTTTAGCAAGGGCAAAAGCCCTGAGGAAATCGAGCTGCGCATTGGTCTGCTCCGCTTTCGCGCCCACCTTGAGAGCTTCCTCCGTTTGTTCGTCGAGCAGTTTCGTCTCCATGCGCATCCGATAATGAAACACATCGTTGTGATTGCTCACCCATCCGGTGAGCAAAAACATCAAGAGGAGCGTAGCCACATTGATCCAGGCCGGTCGCGACAGGAATGGGATGCCGACAAAATCCTCTTCATAGGGTTGCAACTGATAGAGAATCCATGCACTCACTACAAATAAGACGAGGAGCAGCGGTGCCACCCAAAGCCAAGCGCCGAAGGAGAAACCCTCATCTATGGTCGGACTGACATCGGTAATCACCGCGAGGATGAGCAACGACGGGAAATAATTCAGTGCATAAGCCCTTTTATTGAGCCTTGTGAGTTGGTGTATGGGAATATGGATGAGATAGAGAGCCAACGTGATGAGCACAGCCCCCACCGAACGGTTGAAATGTGTGACACCCTCGGAAAGCACATGCTGTCCGAGCGCGAGGATGTCGGACTGATAGAAAAAAATGTAGCAAAACGTGAAGACACAGAAAATGCCGGCGCACATCCAGTGCACCGGCTTGTAGAGTCTGTTGATGATTCTATCGTTTTGCATTGAGAGGGATAGTGACTATAGGGGATAGTACTATATTATTAGTTCTTGCGTAATACGACGGCTGAGCGGGCTGGGATATAGAGTTTGAGCCACTCTTTATGGTCATCAACGTAGAGCGGGTCGTAGTTGGTGAAGTGCGTGACAGAGTCGTCGGCCAGTCCGTTGCCACCGAACTCTTTCGCATCGGTATTGAGCACCACGTCGTAAGAGCCAGTAGGCACAAGGAAGCCGTAGTCGGTAAACGAGCGTGACGGGCTGAAATTGAACACAAACACGAGGTCGCCCCTCATGAATGCGAGCACCTGGTCACCATCATTGTGCCATATCTCCTGAACAGGTGTCTTTTGGAAATTCTTCTGGCTCTTGATGACGCTGAGCATCTCGCGGTCGAAGTCGCCAAGCCAATGATAACACAGTTCCTTGTTGTCAACGAGGTTCCACTGTCTGCGAGCGTATTTATAGCTCCATCCGTTGCCTTCGCGCGGGAAGTCAATCCATTCCGGATGTCCGAACTCATTGCCCATGAAGTTGAGGTAACCGCCATTGATGGCCGCCGCCGTAACGAGACGTATCATCTTATGCAGAGCGATGCCTCGGTGTGCCATCTCGTTCTCATCACCTTTTTTGAAGTGCCAGTACATATCGGCGTCGATGAGCCGGAAGATGATGGTCTTGTCGCCAACCAGCGCCTGGTCGTGGCTCTCACAATAGCTGATAGTCTTCTCATCCGGCCGGCGGTTTTTCACCTCCCAGAAGATGGAACTCGGTTTCCAGTTCTCGTCGCTCACCTCCTTGATGGTCTTAATCCAATAGTCGGGGATATTCATGGCCATGCGGTAGTCGAACCCATAGCCGCCATCCTCGAATTTTGCAGCCAGTCCGGGCATACCGCTCACCTCTTCGGCGATGGTGATGGCCTTTGGGTTGACCTCGTGGATGAGTTTATTGGCCAACGTGAGATAGCAAATGGCATTGTCGTCCTCGTGTCCGTTGAAATAGTCACCGTAGTTGCAGAACGCCTCGCCGAGACCGTGGCTGTAATAGAGCATAGAGGTGACACCATCGAAACGGAATCCGTCGAAATGGAACTCCGAGAGCCAGTATTTGCAGTTGGAGAGGAGGAAGTGGATGACCTCATCCTTGCCGTAGTCGAAGCAGAGCGAATCCCAAGCGGGATGTTCATGTTTTTCGCCGGGATAGAAGAACTGGTTGGGGTCGCCAGCGAGATTGCCCAAACCCTCCACTTCATTTTTCACAGCATGCGAGTGCACGATATCCATGATGACGGCGATGCCGTTCTGGTGTGCCGTGTCGATGAGCGACTTCAGTTCTTCGGGAGTGCCAAAACGGCTGGAAGCAGCGAAGAAGGAACTGACATGATAGCCGAACGAGCCGTAATAAGGATGCTCCTGAATGGCCATGATCTGGATGCAGTTGTAACCGTCGGCGATGACGCGCGGCAGCACCTTGTCGCGGAACTCAGTATAAGTGCCCACCTTCTCTGCATCTTGTCCCATGCCGATGTGGCATTCGTAGATCAGAAGCGGGTTCACATTGGGTTTGAACGACTTCTTCTTCCACTGATAGGGTTCGGGATTCCAGACCTGAGCAGAGAAAATCTTGGTGTCATCATCTTGCACTACGCGTTGAGCCCATGCCGGGATGCGCTCCCCTTCGCCACCATTCCAATGGACGTGCATTTTATAGAGGTCGCCATGTTTGACTGCTTTCTCCGACAATTTCAGTTCCCAGTTGCCTGTTCCCTGAATACGTTTGGCTCTATAGCGTTCCGTCTCTTTCCAGTCATTGAAATCGCCCACGAGATAGATGTCTGTAGCGGTAGGAGCCCACTCACGGAATACCCATCCGCGTGCCGTTTTATGTAATCCGAAATAGTCGTATCCCGAAGCGAAATCGGTAAGTGTGGTTTTCCCGTTTCGTGTGAGTTGATTGATTTTCCACACGGCATGGTCGTGTCGTCCTTGAATGGCCCCCTCAAAAGGCTCGAGGTAGCCGTCGTTTTTCACCAAACCGATGTGTTTGGGTGTTCTTGTTCTGGTAGATTTTGTTGTAGGCATATTTTAAATAGTGATAAATGATGGACATTATTGAAGTTGTAGAGAAGAGGCTCATAGTATCTGTAGAGAAGATAGATACTATAGGGCTAAAAAAGGATTATAGGAGAGAAGAAAGGGACGTCAGGCCTTCACTTTGAAGATGACCTTTTTGATGTCTTGCGGTGCGATGCACGGGGCATGACCGTCCTGCGGGAAGAACACGGCGAACATGCCAGGGCGGCATGTGACATAACTCTGTGAAGCCAGTCCTGGGATTTTGGTGATATCCTTCGCCTCGTTGTATTCAGCCTCGGGCAGGTCTTCGCGCGGCGTATAGCCGAAAGTCTCGTCGCAAGAAAGGGGAATCTGGATGTCGAGCATCACGTTATGCGTCTCGAGCACGGCCTCTTCTTTGGTTCTGCCTTTGGCTGTAGTGACATTGACAAAGAGGTCTTTGCCTTTGATTTCATACTTGCCCTCTTCTAATGTTGCGAGGTCGTTTTCGAGCATGAATTTCGCCACCTCTTCGAAAAGAGGGTTGATGGAAATGTACTTTTCAAAATTGTTTAAAGTGTCGATGATCATATTTTTGAGTTTTGAATTTTGAATGTTGAATGTTGAATGGTCGCCTGCGGCGATGAAGAATTATTGAATGTTGAATGTTGAATGTTGACGAGTTGTTGAGGTCTATGACCGAAAAATGTTGAATGGTCGCTTCGCGATGAAGAATTATTGAGTGTTGAATGATAGGGATTGGAAAGAAATAATAATAATTTGAATAATTATTCAAGAATTGGGAGTGAATTGGGAGTGAATTGGGAATTGATGATGGGGAATTGATGACTGGGTATTGATGACTGGGTATTGATGATTGGGTATTCTTACTGTTCGATTCGACGGCCGTTTTGGTAGGTGCCACGGGCGGTGATTCTGCCGTTACGGTCTTTCTCGACGAAATCGCCGTCTCGCTCTCCGTTTTTATAAGAGCCTTCAAAACGCTTTCCGTCTTTCGTCTCCTCGATGGCCGGTCCGTTGCGTAAACCTTTTTTGTAGGTACCGCGAAACCTGGTGCCGTCATGTCCATGGAATACGACGGTGCCATCGGGTTGTCCGTTACGGAACTCCCCGTCGAACACATCGCCATTCTTTTTGGTCAGTTTTCCCCGCCCGTGCTGTTTGTCATTGGCCCAGTTGCCCACATAGCAGTCGCCATTGCTCCAAGTGAACGTGCCCAATCCCGACTTGTCGCCATGGTTGAAGTGTCCGCTATAGACATCGCCATTAGCGAATCTGATATGTCCCTCGCCGGTGCGTTCGCCCCTGACGTAAGAGCCGTTGTATTCATCGCCGTTTTGGAACGTGTATTTTCCTTTTCCCTCCTGCAAGTCGTGGCTCCACATTCCATTATAGATGTCGCCCGAGGCATAGATATAGAGTCCCTGTCCAGAGCGCTCGTTGTTAGTCCAGTTGCCGCGATATGAAGAGCCGTCGGCCCAGTCGAAGAATCCGGAACCGTTTTTCATGTCGTTCTTCCACATTCCCTCATAATACTGTCCTGTAGCGAACGTGTAGCGTCCTTGTCCCTCACGTTTATCGCGGTACCAGCCTCCCTCATACCTGTCGCCGTTGAAGTAGTACATCGTACCCTTGCCATGCTGTTGGTCACGGTACCACATCCCCTCATACTTATTATTATTGAGGAAATAGAACGTGCCCTGTCCGTGGCGCTGGTTTTGCTGCCACTGTCCTTCATAGCGTTCGCCGTCGGCAAAGACATAGATACCATATCCCTGTCTTTTTCCTTTCACGAATTCCCCTTCGTAAGAGTCGCCGTTTCTGAATTTCATCGTACCCTTCCCATGCGGCTTATTCGACACGATTTCGCCTTGGTAGTTGTTGCCCTCCTTGGTAACGAGCGACCCCAAAGCAATTTTCTGCGCGCCAGCCCACAGCGGCATGAAAAGCATGATGAAGAATAGTATTTTGTATCTCACTTTGTCGTCTGTTTTTAGAAATTACGCCCAAAGTTAGTAAGTTTTTTTGATACTGCGAACATTTTTATTATTTTTTGCAGATAAACGGCTAAAAATGCGTTTTTTTAGCCATCTACATCAAGGCATTGGGTCCCTGACATGACTTTTTCGTACAAACGACAACTTGCTGCAATCGTTGAATAGTAGTTGTGCAAAAGTCGCGTCAATCAAAGCCATGGAAAATATTTAGATTGACTAATGATGTATTTTTAAAACTTTTTTATAACTTTGCAGCAAACTGTAACTACTCAGCACCCCATGGTATGAGGAGTTACGCTTATCCACAAAAATATTAACTATTATGAAAAAAACTATTATATTCCTATTTTTGCTATCTACAAATCTATCTCTATATTCGCAGAAAGATCAAGCCTTACAACCATACATCATCACTTCGCCTGAGTTATATAATATTATAGAATCTAATATTATAGGTAAGATTAACCCAAAAGAAGTGTGTACCATCTCTGGGCAAATGACCAAAAAAGGCATGCTTATCTGTATTTCATCATCAGATATGAATCATATAATGATTACTGACAGTATTTGGGGCTATGTAAAAATATCAGAATTCTTGTTCTTCTTATGTGGAACTTTGGATATCCCGTTAATACCTATCTGGTTTGCCAAAAAAACTAATTTTTCATTTCCTGTACAAAAGCCCATTTTGGATGGCGGGAAAGAATGGTGGATACTCTGTAATAACAATAGGTACATCTTAATAAATGAAGTACTTTCATGGTAGCGTTTCATGTTACGAAAGAGCTATGACTTGGACTATATCAAGGGGACGGAGAATTTGATACACATTCATCCTATTCGCCAGAATGAGAAAAAAACAAGCCTATGAAGAAAAACGAAATAATGACATATGACAGTGACGGCAAGACGGCGACGTACACCTACAGCACGGCAGGCGAGAAGCTATCAGTGAGCCAGAATGTGCTGTATTCGGGATGGCTCGACCTGTACAGCGGCAACTTCATCTACCACAACGGCACCTTGACACGTGTACTTGTCGACGGGGGATACATCACCCTCAGCGGGGGCACCAAGTACCACTATTACCTCCGTGACCACCTCGGCAACATCCGCGTGGTGTTCAACCAGACGGGCGCGATAGAGCAGCGCAACGACTACTACCCATCCGGCGCGTTGATGGCATTATCGACAGACGGAAGCGTTCAGCCGTATAAATATAACGGCAAGGAACTGGAGCGCACTGCCGGCCTCGACCTCTACGACTACGGGGCACGGTGGATGGACTCCAAAATCGGCGCACGTTTCACCACCATGGATCCGCTGTGCGAGAATTATTACGGCATCTCGCCGTATGCGTATTGCGGGGATAATCCAGTTAATGCAATTGACCCTGACGGCAGAAAGGGGTATTCATTACATAGGACAAGTAATGGAACAACTCACAATCGGAGTCCGAAAAAGTTTAATGAGGCAATGATCCTTTTTGGCAAAACCACTTTTGGGCATCAATTATTAGCCGATTTCACTCCTGAAGGAGAAACGTTCTTCGGAGTAAAAGGAAATGGCAGATACGCAGATTTTGATATGGTAATCAATGTATATGACTATAATATTGACGAGCAAGCAGCAAAGTTATATGTTGGCAATGGTAAGTTTGTAAATGGGCAAACACAACTTAATTCCACACATGATGGCAAGCATAAAGACATCTTAAGAGGGAAACAGGGGAAGTTGAACGGAACGAAAAATTATTATAATACGGCGAAAGAATTTATCAACTCAAATCCCAAAATGAAAAAAGTATTTGATAATAAAATTAAAGATTATGAAAAGAGATATAAGTAAACTATTAATATTATTGCCTTGTATTGTTGTTTTGGTTTCCTGTGGCGATTGCAACAAGAAAAGTGATGGGGTAATGTTTTATCCTAATATTGGAGGTGAATATTTCCAAGTAAATTATAAAGGAGACTCTATCCTATTAAAGAAGAAATATAAATTTAAAAAGTATGAGTATCTAGCAGATACAACAATATTCCTTGGGATGGAAGAAAACATAACAACAAGGCTCTTTATTAAAAAAGACGGAGAGTATTATTTGAACAAGGATGGATATACCGAATTGTTTATGTCGAACAAGATAACTTATTCTGACAGTACTTATCATAATGACATGGAAGGTGTCTGTCATTCAATAACAATAAGAGAAGTAAAGGATTCTCTCTATGAATCAACATTGTTTGCAAATGTCACAGAGAATAAAAGGAATCCCCTTTTGGTATTATTGTATGACAGATATTATAAAATAAAGAACATCAAATCAGGTGTAGTCTATGTTGATTATGTCATGCAGAATAAAGAATGATAATGTGGCGCAGTGGGCATGCACATGCTACATAACGGTCGTATTGACAAATGCCTTTGGATGATTTGGTCGGCAACACGGTGCGGGTGGGCACTGAGACCCGCCCCTACAGCGAGAAGGAAACGTATTACTAAAAACACCTCAGGTCCGTTGCTTGCAGACGTTGCACGCTGCGTCTCTATTTAGTTGACAAAAAAGCCACACGAAAATCTTGTAGAACCGATATTATCAACATGGACAGGCATAAAGAGCGTTGGGAATACTATCGTAAAACATTTTTCGGGAAAATGATGTAGATTTGGAAATAAAGTTGTAATTTTGCAGCCGTTAATGGAAACAGATTGGCAGAGTCCCCCGTTGTGAGGGGGTACCAATGAACTTAAACCACAGTAATGAAAGTATTAAAATTCGGCGGAACATCCGTTGGTTCCGTCAAGAGCATTCAATGCTTAAAACGTATTGTAGAGGCTGAGTCGAAACAACAGCCCGTAGTCGTCGTAGTCAGTGCCCTTGGGGGCATCACTGACAAGTTAATCACCACCTCGCAGTTGGCCGTCGCCGGCGATATGCGTTATCGCGATGAGTTTGAGACCATGGTTGACCGTCATCACCGCATGATTGACACGATTATCACCGACCCCAAGAAACGTGAAGACTTATTTAACACCGTAGATTCGCTTTTCGACCAGTTGAAGAGCATCTTTTTTGGCGTGTATCTGGTTCATGACCTGAGCGAGAAGACGCAGGATGCTATTGTAAGCTATGGCGAGCGTTTAAGCTCCAACATCGTAGCCACACTGGTGAAAGGAGCCAAATGGTATGATGCCCGTACCTTTATCAAGACCGAACGCAAGAACGGCAAGCACACCTTGGACAGTGATTTGACCAACCGTCTGGTGAGAGAAGCCTTTGCCGACATGCCGAAGGTGGCATTGGTGCCCGGTTTCATCAGCCGCGACCGCGACAGTGGCGAGACCACTAACCTGGGTCGTGGCGGCAGCGACTACACCGCCGCTATCATAGCTGCCGCGCTGGATGCCGAGGTGCTTGAGATTTGGACCGACGTGGATGGGTTCATGACCGCCGACCCACGTGTCATCAAGTCTGCCTACACCATCAACGAGCTCAGTTATATCGAGGCGATGGAGTTGTGCAACTTCGGAGCGAAGGTCATCTATCCCCCGACCATCTATCCCGTTTGCATCAAGAATATCCCCATCAAGGTGAAAAACACCTTCAACCCCTCTGCTCCGGGCACCATCATCAAAGAGAAGATAGAGAACGACCGCAAGCCCATCAAGGGTATCTCGAGCATCAAGGGTACGACGCTCATCACGGTGACGGGTCTGTCGATGGTGGGTGTGATTGGTGTGAACCGCCGTATCTTCACCGCATTGGCCGACAACGGCATCTCCGTGTTCATGGTGTCGCAGGCCTCGTCGGAAAACTCAACGAGTATCGGTGTGCGGGATGAAGACGCCCTTTCTGCCGTCAACGTTTTGAACAATGAGTTTTCTAAAGAGATACTGACGGGTGCCATGTTTCCGATGCACGCCGAGAGCGGTCTGGCCACTATCGCCATTGTGGGTGAGAATATGAAACATACACCTGGTATCGCCGGTAAGTTGTTCGGCACATTAGGCCGCAGCGGTATCAGTGTCATTGCCTGTGCGCAAGGTGCATCGGAGACCAACATCTCGTTTGTGGTGGAATCGAAGCTGTTGCGCAAATCGCTTAATGTACTTCACGACTCCTTCTTCCTCTCGGAATATAAAGTGCTGAACCTCTTTGTCTGCGGCATCGGTACGGTAGGCGGCAAACTGTTAGAGCAGATTCGCTCACAATATGAAGAGTTGAAAGAGCGCAACCGCCTGAAGCTGAATGTGGTAGGCATAGCCAGTTCGAAGAACGCCATCTTCGACCGCGACGGTTTGGATTTAGACAACTACCGTGAGTTGCTGAAATCGTCGGAGCCGAGTAATATGACCCGACTTCGCGAAGAAGTATTGGGCATGAACATCTTCAATAGTGTGTTTGTCGATTGCACAGCAAGCAAAGAAGTGGCCTCGTTGTATCAGACCTTCTTAGAGCATAATATCAGCGTGGTGGCAGCCAACAAGATAGCCGCCTCGTCGGACTACGAGCAGTATATGCGGTTGAAACAGACCGCCCTGTCGCGTGGTGTGAAATACCGTTTTGAGACCAACGTAGGCGCCGGTCTGCCCATCATCGGCACCATTAATGACCTGCGCAACTCTGGCGACCATATATTGAAGATAGAGGCCGTGCTGAGCGGCACACTCAACTTCATTTTCAATGAGATTGCCGCAGATGTGCCCTTCTCTGAGACCGTTCGCCGTGCGAAGGAACAGGGTTATGCCGAGCCAGACCCGCGTATCGACCTGAGCGGCACCGACGTGATACGCAAGTTGGTGATTCTGACGCGCGAGGCCGGTTACAAGATTGAACAATCCGATGTAGAGAAGAACCTGTTTGTGCCCGACGCACTCTTTGAAGGCAGCGTGGAATCGTTCTGGGAGCGTCTGCCGGGAGTGGATGCCGATTTCGAGTCGCGCAGAAAGGTATTGGAGCAAGAAGGCAAACGCTGGCGTTTCGTTGCCAAGATGGAACTGGGCAAGGCCAGTGTGTCGTTGCAAGAGGTAGAGAAAGGTCATCCTTTCTATAATCTTGAAGGTTCAAATAATATCGTGATGCTGACCACCGAGCGATATAAGGAATATCCGATGCAGATACAGGGTTACGGAGCCGGTGCGAGCGTGACTGCCGCCGGTGTCTTTGCCAATATCATGTCGGTGGCGAATATATAGGAACATATGAAACATATCATAATATTGGGCGACGGTATGGCGGACCATGCTGTGGCGAGACTGGGTGGGAAGACGCCGCTTCAGTATGCCGACACACCCTATATGGATTTGTTGGCCAAGAAAGGTCGCACGGGGCGTTTAATCACCGTGCCCGATGGTTTTCCTCCCGGTTCGGAGGTAGCCAACACCGCCATTTTGGGTTACGACTTAGACCAAGTCTATGAAGGCCGCGGTCCGTTAGAAGCCGCCTCCATCGGTTATGAGATGCGCCCTGACGACATGGCCATCCGTTGCAATATCATCACCTTGGAAGATGGTCGCATCATCACCCATAATGGTGGTAATCTTCAGACTGTTGATGCCGATGTGCTCATCCAATACTTGAATGAGCATTTAGGCAATGACCGCGTGCGGTTTATCACCGGCATTCAATACCGTCATCTGTTAGTCATCCGTGGCGGCAGTAAACATATCGTGTGTTCCCCACCCCACGACCACCCCAACGAGGAATGGCGCGGATTGTTGGTGCGTGCCGAAGAGAACGCCCCCGTGGAAGAAGGTCGCATGACGGCACAAGAGACCGCCGACCTGATGAACGACCTGATATTACGTTCTCAGGATTTGTTGGCCAAACATCCCTACAACCAGGCGAAAGCCGCCCGTGGTGAGCGTCAGGCCAACTCCATCTGGCCATGGAGCGGCGGCTATCGTCCGAAGATGCAAACGCTGCAAGAGCAGTTTCCGCAGGTGAAGAGCGGTTCGGTCATCTCTGCCGTCGATTTAATCCGCGGCATCGGTCATTATGCCGGACTGGACATCATCGAAGTGGAAGGTGCCACCGGCCTGTGGGACACCAATTACGAAGGCAAGTGTCAAGCAGCCCTTGACGCCCTTCGTCATCAGGACTTTGTGTTCGTGCATGTAGAAGCGAGCGACGAAGCCGGCCACGACGGTGATTTGGAGCTGAAATTGCTCACCATTGAGAATTTGGACCGCCGTATGGTAGAGCCCATCTACAATGAGGTGAAGACGTGGGACGAGCCCGTTTGTATCACCGTGTTGCCCGACCATCCCACCCCTGTTGAGACGCGAACACACGTGAAAGAGCCCGTGCCGTTTTTGGTTTGGTACCATGGTATTGAGGCCGACGACGTGACGGAATACGACGAAGTGAGTTGTGTGGGTGGAGGTTACGGCATGCTTCGATTGCGCGAATTGATGACGACGCTTATGCAGATTAAAGAAGTTAAAGAAGTTAAGGAAGTTAAAGGAGTTAAAGAACAATAGTCTTGATATTTGATTTCTAATAATAACTTTAGCATGAAGAACAGTATTTGGAAACGGTTTTGGATGGTGCCCCTCCTCTGTATCTTTGGGGTGTTGACAGTTGCTGCGCAAGACAGGCCGCTCATGCGCAATTGCCGGTTGCATCAGGGCACGGAGCGTATGATGGCGCCACGTCTCCAGCGGGCCACCCGCAGCAGGACCAACCACCAATATCAAGGCGACCGCCGTCAGCTGGTTGTCTTGGTCTCGTTCAATGACCAGCAGTTTGTTGAAGATGCCCCACAGATTCTTTGGAACAGAATATTCAACGAGGAAGGTTTTAACGAAACCATCAGCTTTGGCGCCATCACATCGTCTTTCCAAGGCTCTATACGCGATTATTTCCTTGCTCAGAGTTATGGCCAATTCCGACTGACCTTTGATTTGAAATACATCCCGTTGGCAGAATCGCGCGTGAAATATAGAAGTACAAATGCCGACGACGAGAACTCGAAATATTTGGTCAGCGACTTGGTGGATTCGCTGGCACTGCAAAACATCGACTGGTCGCCCTACGACTGGGACGAAGACGGTTATGTGGACCAGCTTCTCATTATATATGCCGGTAAGGGCATGAACGATGGAGGCGACTCTAACACCATCTGGCCGCACCAATTTTGGCTGAGCAAGCATATAGGCACCGAGGCACGCACGGTGAGCAGCGGCGGTAAGGACTACATCATCGACAGTTATTGTTGCGTGCAAGAAACAACCCGGAAAGGCGATTACGGCACATTCGGCACCATCTGCCACGAATTCAGCCACTGTTTTGGTCTTCCCGATTTCTATTCCGATAAATCGTTTGTCTATACGTGGGACTTGATGGATTTTGGCAACTACAACGGCAATGGTTTCAGTCCTGTGGGTTACTCCGCCTTCGAGCGGATGTTTATGGGGTGGCTCACCCCGACAGAACTGACCACGACCACGAGCATCACCTCCATGCCCCCTCTGGCCGAGGAGGGAGTGGCCTATCTGGTACGCAACGACGGCCATGCCGATGAGTATTATATCCTTGAGAACCGTCAGCCGGTAGGTTGGGACGCCTCCATTCCCGGTCAAGGTCTTGTCATCTTCCATGTCGATTATGATGATGACATCTGGTTGAATGAGTATGAATATGTGAACTCGTACGAAAAGACCCGTTACAGTATCTTTCCGGCAAATAACCGCACACTAACATCTCAGTGCAAATATTGGGGTTACCCCTATCAAGGCAACAACTCACTGACCAATGAGTCAGCCCCCTCCTCCACCTTGAATTACGCCAACACCGACGGCAAGAAACTGATGTCGAAGCCCATCACCGACATCCTTCAAACCGGCGACCTCATGTCGTTTGAGTTCATGGCAGACCAGACATCTGCCGTCAGTTCTCTGCAGTCGGTTGAGTCCCGTCCAGTGGAGACACTCTATCGCATGGGGCGCATCGTCATCGTGAGGTATAGCAATGGCGAAGTGAAAAAGGAAACACTTAAAAAGTAAAAAAGTAAAAAAGTAAAAAGGTAAAAGGGTAAAAAAGGGTAAAAAAGTAAAGTGCTTTGCGCGCTTCATTTATAGCGCTTTGCGGGCACTTTGCGGGGTGGTGCCTGTGAGACGTTTGAAATATTTGCAGAAGAAGCTGGGATTGGGGAAATTCATCTCATCCGCTATTTCAGCTACCGTTTTATTGGAATGTCTGAGACTCACCTTCGCTCTGGTGATGATCGCCTCGTCAATCCACTGTTTGGCACCCTTGCCGCTCAATTGTTTGATGAGCGCGCTCATGTAACGCGGGGAGATGCACAGTTGGTTGGCGTAAAACTCAATTCGATGTTCCTGTGCAGCATACCTGCCAACGAGTTGTATAAAATCAGAAAATAGTTTTTGTTCCCTTGATAGGGAAGAGCGGTTTTCCCCCTCATGTCTCGTCCATAAGTAATCCACCTGCCATAGGAACGCCGCCACCAGATGGAGGACAGCCTGCACACTGTAGCCCCTTTGTTGCTGCATCTCAAAAAGCATCTCATGCAGGCGTTTCAGATGCTCCATCTCATCCTCGGAAAGCGAGAAATTGAAATCCCGAACATGTCCGTCGAAAGTTCTGGGCATCCCATCAGAGAAAATCAGTGCTGCCAACTCATTGGTCAGGGAGATGCCGAATCCCCGTATATCCTCAGAATAATCACCTGGTTGCAGGATGCTATTAGGACTTAAGAAACAGATTTGTCCGGCTTGAAACTGCCGTCGCACCAGATTGACCAAGGGTTTCGATTCACCATTTGTAATCACCATCACCCTCATCTCGGGCAGCAGATAAGTATCGCCCGACAATTTAGAAAGCAGTCTGTTGACGGGAGGATTCACTGCCACCAAGAGATTCTGCGAGATATAGTCTTTCAACAACAGTTGCCGCTCGTCTTGTGCCGTCGGGTCAAGGACTTGAACCGAAGAGAAAAGAATCTCTTTCAGTTCAGCAAGATTGAAAGGGCGTATTTTATTCATCGGATTGGGGGATTGGTTGTTGGGGGATTGGAGGGTTGGCTGTTCAGTCGTTGGGGGATTATTTGCTTGCAAAATTACAGAAAAGGACAGAAATTTGCAAGGAAAATATGAAATTTGTACAAAAAGAACATTATTTCTTTGATAAAGGTATTGACAAGCAGGATAAAAAAGCGTAACTTTGCATCAAGATTTAAAAACACCAGTTATGAGAATCAAAATATGTATGCTTCTACTGGCGTCATTGCCCGCTACCGTTTCAGCGCAGACCTTGGAGGAATGTCAGGAAGCGGCCTCGCGTAATTATCCGCTCATCCGGCAATACGACCTGATTAGCAATACCACCGAGTTGACGGTATCCAACATCAGTAAAGGTTGGTTGCCCCAAGTGTCTCTGACCGCTCAAGCCACCTATCAGAGTGATGTAACCGCTTTTCCCGACGAGCTGCAAGCGATTTATCAACAGGCAGGAATCAAGATGGAAGGTTTGAAAAAGGACCAATACCGTGTGGGCATCGATATCAATCAAACCTTATTCGACGGCGGCAGCATCAAGAGTCAGAAAGAGACAGCGCGCGCTCAAGGCGCATTAGAAACGGCTCAGAACGACGTGACGATGTATGGCATCCGGCAACGGGTCATTGAGATGTATTTCGGACTGCTGTTGATGGACGAACAGATACAGTTGAACAACGACTTGCAAGCACTGCTCTCGTCGAGCGAGAAAAAACTCGCCTCGATGTTCAAGAACGGGACCGCAGCCGAGTGCGACTATCTGTCGGTAAAAGCAGAACGGCTTCATGCTGAGCAGCAACAATCGGCCTTACAATCACAAAGAGACCAGTTGGCGAGGATGTTGAGCGTATTTTGCGGTATCGAAGTAAGCCACCCCACCCTGCCCCAATCTACCGATTTGAGTTATTCGTCCACAGACAACAACCAGTTGGCGTTCAACAAGCACCCTGAACTACGTTTGGCCGACGCACGCCTGCATTTAGCCGACGTTCAAGAAAAGTCGCTGAACAGTCTGTTGATGCCCCGGGTGAGTCTGTTTGCCCAAGGTTACTACGGCTATCCGGGCATGAACCTTTTTGAAGACATGATGGGACGGCAATGGTCATGGAACGGATTAGTAGGAGCCCGTCTGTCATGGAATATCGGAGCGCTTTACACCCGCAAGAACGACAAGGCCAAGATACAACAGATGCGAGAGCAAGCCGTGAACTACCGTGATGTGTTTCTTTTCAACAACCAATTGGAACAGATGCAATACGATGAGCAAACAGCACGGTACCGGCAACAGATGGCGGCTGATGAAGAGATCGTCTCGCTCCGTTCGGCAGTCAGGAAGGCAGCCGAATCGAAACTGGCTCACGGCATCATTGATGTGAACGCCCTGATTAAGGAAATCAACAACGAGAATGCCGCGCGCGTTCAACAGTCCATCCATGAGATAGAAATGTGGAAGAGTTTCTTTATAAGGGAGTTAAAGGGGAGTTAAAAGGGGGAGTTAAAAGG
>CAMJFC010000065.1 GCA_946404865.1 uncultured Prevotellaceae bacterium | reverse complement strand
GAAAGGGCTTGGAATAGGGTTGAAGCCCTCCCATGGGAGGGTTGGGTGGGGAAAAAAACGACTACGAATTTCACGAATAGGTCGGCCTTGCGGCCGAGGGGGATATGGATTCTAAGGAACATGGGAATCAAGGAAGGGTATCGGCTGTTCGCCGATAGGGGGTTTTAACGAACACGAATTGACCGAATTGACCGAATAGGTCGGCCTCGGCCGAGAATTACTACAAATGAACCGAAGGAGTCGGCCTAATGGCCGAGGGGGATATGGATTCTAAGGAACATAGGAATCAAGGATGTAGGCCGATGATTCCTAAATTCCATTATTCCTTAGATGATGTCTTGCGGACGCGGCACACCGCGTCCCTACTTGGGTGACAGAATTCACAAAAGGGAGACAAGATTCACAGAATATTCCATGGACGATATTCGTGCGGACGCGGCACGCCGCGTCCCTACTTGGGAAATAGGATTCACAGACGAATAATGGACGTGAATGGGCCTAATTCGTGGCGGGGTCCTGGTCGAGGATTTTCTTGATTTCCTCGTCGGTCTTGGTGAGCTTGTCCTTACAAAGTTTGATGAGCTGCTGGGCACGTTTGAGCTGATTGGTCAAAGCGTCGATGTCGAGTTCATCGTTCTCCATCTTTCTGACGATGGTTTCTAATTCTTGGAGGGCTTCTTCGTATTTCATGGGTGGAGGGTTGAGGGTGAAGGGTGGAGGTATGAGGTAAGAGGTAAGAGGTATGTGGTGAGAGGTATGAGGGTGGAGGTAAGGGGTATGAGGTGAGAGAGTGAAGGGTTGATGATTAAAGGGTTTTGGATTGGATGGTGCCTTTTTGGACGCGGGTTTCGAGGATGTCGCCGGGATGGAGTTGGGAGGGGTCGCGAACGGCACGTCCGTTGTGGGTTGTGATGCTGTATCCACGGTCGAGCAACCGTTGTGGGTCGAGTGAATGTGTGCGTTGCTCGAGCATCGCCAGGCGGTGTTTCTCGCGAGTCACCTTTTTCTCGATGGCAGGCGGTATGCGGTCGGACAATCGCTCTATCTGGTGTCGGCCGCCATCCAACCGTCTGTTCACCGCCGCAGCCAACCGTGTGTAGAGTTGCGACACCTTGCCTTCTTGTCGTGTCTTGACCACAGAGAAGAGTGTCGGTATGCTTTGCGAAAGACGTGCGAGCAACAGTCGTTCATGGTCCATCTTATGTCTCACGGTCGTGACGATGCGCTGCGCCGCAGTGTCGATGCGGTCGAGCACCTGACGGAGATGGTCGATGAGGAAAGCGGCCGCAGCGGTCGGCGTTTTCACTCGAGTGTGAGAAATCATATCCAGCACGCTCTCATCGCGGTCATGGCCGATGCCGGTGATGACGGGCAACGGGAAGTTGGCCACATTGCGGGCCAGGTTGAGCGTATCGAAGCCCGAGAGGTCGCTGACGGCTCCCCCACCCCGTGCGATGACCACGCAGTCGAAATCGTTGAGATGTTCGTTGATGGCATTGAGGGCGGCGATGATGCCCAGTTCCACCCCTTCGCCTTGCATGATGGAGGGGAAGAGTTGGGTATGGAACGCGAAACCGTATTCATTATCGGCCAGTTGGTTGCAGAAGTCGCCGTAGCCCGCCGCATTGGCACTGGAGATGACCGCGATGCGGTTGGCAAAGAGGGGCAGCGTGAGTTCTTTGTTGAGCGTGAGCACCCCTTCCTCTGTGAGGACACGAATAATCTCTTGCCGTTTAAGCGCCATGTCGCCCATGGTGTAGGCCGGGTCGATGTCGAGCACAATCCATGAGAAGCCATAGTTCTCATGAAACATGGGTGTGACTTGCAGGAGCACCTTCATACCCGCATGCAGTTGTTGACCGGTGACCCGCTCGAAATGGGGTTGGATGACAGCCCATGTGCTTCTCCAGCATTTGGCGGAGGCTTTGGCGATAGGGGTGTTGGATTGTGGCGACTTCTGGATGAGTTCCATAAAGCAATGGCCACCATAGATGCGGGCCTCGGAGAGTTCAGCCTCAACCCAATACTCACCGGGCAAAGCCGTCTCGATGGCCTCGCTCACCAAACGGTTGAGTTCGTAGAGGGAGAGATGGGAAGAGGAATTGGATTTCATGCGCTTCGCTAAATGATTGTGGATGAGATTAGGAGATTAGGAGTTTTTGGAGTGAAGGAGTGAAGGAGTGAAGACAATACTCCATTTATTGAGTAATCATAAAGTTCAATGTTTAAAGTTCAATGTTCAACGTTCCACGTTCAACGTTCAATGTTCCACGTTCAACGTTCAATGTTCAACGTTCAATGTTCAATGTTCAACGTTCAATGTTCAACGTGTCATGGCTTTTTCGAAATCGGGGATGCCGAAGCCGAAGACGTTATCGGGAAAGTCGTATTGGTGGGCCGACTGTCTGACAAGTTGGATGAGTTGCTTGGCTGTGAGTTCAGGACGTGCCTGCCAGAGGCACGTCACCATGCCCGCCATGATGGGCGAAGAGAACGAGGTACCCATGTCGAACGAGATGGCTCCTCGTCCGTTGATGACGGCAGCGGGACTTCCGAGCGACATCACATCGGGTTTGACGCGTCCGTCGGCACTGGGACCGACACTGCTGAATGCCGCATTCTTGCGCATCGAGTTGACGGCACCCACCGTCAGGATATTGTCGGCATCGGCCGGGAAATTGATTTTCTTCCACGTACCCATGCCATCGTTTCCCGCGCTGTTGCACAGCACCATTCCTTTGTCGGCCATCATCGACGCCGAGCATGAGATGAGCGCCGTATGTCCGTCGAGTTCGCGGTAGATATGGTCGCCTTCGTTATGGTCGAAATCCTGATAGCCCAAGGAGCTGTTGACCACGTCGGCCCCCACGGAGTCGGCGAACTCGACAGCCGCCGCCCAATAGTCCTCCTCGGCAAGCGTCTCGGTATAGACATCCTCGGCTCTGATGAGCCAAAACGAAGCCTCAGGAGCCGTTCCCACGATATATTCGGGTTCGCAGGCACCGATGCACGAGAGCACCTTGGTGCCATGGTCGTGTTCGGAATAGACATCATCGGAAAGCGTCGCCACGCAGTTGTGTGTGCCGAGCACTTTGATTTTGGCGAGCGAGGGGATGCGGTCCACATTGACAAATCCGCCGTCCAGCACGGCGATGGTCATGCCTTTGCCTTTGTAGCCGGCATTGTGCAAAGCCTGTCCGTTGAGCATGGTGATTTGCAGTTCAGCCGCCCCATAATAGCTGCCCACATGATGTTCTTTCTCACCAAGCGTCTTTTGGATATTGTCGCGGCGGTTATGGATGAGCGTGTCGGGCGACTCCCACACCTTGAGCACATTGCTGACGAAGGGCAGGTCGGTCATGCGCTCGGCCGTGGCCCGTTCGGGCACTCGTATGAGCACCGTGTTGTTCCATTTGCTCTTGCTGACCACTTCGCCTCCCATGATGGCGATTTGCCGGAGGTACGTGGCCGGTTGCGGCAGGTCGGTCTCATCAATCGCGATATGTTGTCTTTTCCGCCGTTCAATCGCTTTTTTTGAGAGGAACGCCTCGGGGCGGTTGACGGAGTATTCCGTTTGGTTCTTGTCGGTGAGGTAGAGACGGTATATGTATGATTTCCCGCCGGGGTACACATCGCCCTCGGCATAGGCAAGACCCGACAGCGACTGCAAACCGAGCATTGCCATCAATAGACACAGGATTTTATTCATATTGGTTTTTGTAATGATTGCGGATACATTTGTTTTTCGTTCGTGCAAAGTTACGAAAAATCGAGAGCAGAACAAAATGAATTCATTCATTTTTTATGCCGAGATGGAGTAACTTATCCAAAGTTACGAAAAATCGAGAGCAGAACACGATTTTGTCCTTAAGCGGACAAAAACTTCTGAATTCATTCATTTTTTATGCCGAGATGGAGTAACTTCGCCCTCAGAGGGCAAAGTTACAAAAAATCGCACCTTTATCCCAAAGAAAAGACAAATTCTTTATGCGAGTGGTTTATAATTCAGATTTTTTATCTAAATTTGCCACGGAAAACCGTGAAAGCGGTGTTTTTTGGAAAAATGGACAACAAGAAAGCGACACTCGAATTGGGGACGAAACCCGTGGGGCGACTGCTGGTGCAATATGCTGTGCCGGCCATGATTGCCATGACCGCTTCGAGTCTCTATAATATCATCGACCGTGCATTCATCGGTCAGCAGGTGGGAGCCGACGCCATCGCCGGACTGGGTGTGACGTTCCCCTTCATGAACCTGAGCGGTGCCTTCGGTGCCGCGGTGGGCGTGGGAGCCTCGACCACCATCAGCATGAAATTAGGACAGCGCGACTATAAGACCGCGCAGAACCTGTTGGGCAACACCGTGACGCTCAACCTCATCATCGGTATCACGTTCGGACTGCTCTGTCTGATTTTCCTCGACCCCATCCTACGGTTTTTCGGAGCGAGCGACCAGACAATACCCTATGCCCGTGAGTTCATGGAGGTGATACTGGCGGGTAATGTCGCCACGCACATGTACTTCGGAATGAATGCCGTACTCCGTGCCGCCTCGAAACCGCGCCATGCGATGTATGCCACCATCTTCACCGTGGTGATGAACATTCTGTTGGACGTGGTGTTCATCTGGTGGTGGGGCTGGGGCATCCGTGGTGCCGCCTTTGCCACCATCATCCCCCAGACGATGGCCATGGCATGGCAGATGTGGCTCTTCTCCGACAAGAAACAGTTGTTGCACCTGAAGAAGGGCATCTACCGTCTGAAATCGGCATTGGTCAAGAATATCATCAGTATCGGCATCGCACCCTTCCTGATGAACCTGTGCGCCTGTATCATCGTCATCTTCATGAACAACCAACTGGTACACTACGGTGGCGACATGGCCGTGGGCGCCTATTCCATCGCCAACTCCATCGCGATGATGTTTGTCATGTTCGTGATGGGCGTGAACCAAGGCATGCAACCCATCGCAGGTTACAACTACGGCGCGCAACAGACCGACCGGTTGATGCGCGTGCTGAAATTAGCCATCATCGCCGCCACCTGCATCATGGTCACGGGATGGCTCATCGGTATGTTCCTGCCCTACTACTGCGCACGTTTGTTTACCACCGACCCCACGCTCATCGACCTGAGCATCGACGGTATCCGCATCAACATGATGCTGTTCCCGATGATTGGTTTCCAGATGGTGGTGGGCAATTTCTTCCAGTGTATCGGCAAGGTGCGTATCAGCATTTTCCTCTCCCTGTCGCGCCAGTTGCTGTTCTTGTTGCCGCTGTTGCTCTTGTTCCCGCTCATCTGGGGACTGAACGGCGTTTGGGCAGCCCTGCCCGCAAGTGACGGCATCTCAGCCTTGGTGGCATTCGCCATGCTGCACAGGTTTATGTTAGGGGTTAGAGGTAAGAGGTAAGGGGTAAGAGATGTCTGTTAGGGGTTAGAGGTAAGAGGTAAGAGATGTCTGTTAGGGGTAAGAGGTATGTCTTAGGGGTACAAGTAATGGAGTAACACTCAACACGAAACCATGGATAAAATCATCATCAATGTAGGACGGCAACTGGGCTCAGGCGGGCGTGTGGTGGCCCAACTATTGGCCAAAGAGTTCGGGTGCCGGTTTTACGACCGCGAGATACTCAATCTGGCGGCGAAGGAGAGTGGATTCAGCGAGAAATTCTTTGAGCAGAACGATGAGCACAAGGGATTCTTCCGTTCGCTCTTCCACACCCACCTACCCCACTTGAGCGACACCAATATCCACGACAACCGTTTCTCGCAAGAGAGTCTGTTTCAGTTTCAGAGCGATGCCATCCGCAAGGCAGCCTCAGAAGGGTCGTGTGTGTTTGTGGGGCGCTGTGCCGACTATATCCTGCGCGATATGCCCGAGTGTATCAACATCTTCATCACGGCACGTCTGGATTACCGCATCGAGCAGGTGTGCAAGCGGCACGGTTGCAGTGAGAGTGAAGCCCGCAAAATCATCAACGAGCAAGAGCGTGAGCGAGCCTCGTACTACAACTACTATACCGGCAAGCGTTGGGGCGACAGCGCCTCATACGACCTGTGTGTGGACGCTTCGTTCTTGGGACAAGAGAAGACTGCGAAATGGATTGCGGAGTGGATCAGAGAGGGGTTAGAGGTAAGAGGTAAGGGGTAAGAGATATGTCTTAGAGGTAAGGGGTGAGAGGTAAGGGGTAAGAGATATGATATTGGGGGCAGGGAGCAGGGAGCAGGAGATTACTCATGAAATGGAGTATTGTCTAAACTCCCAAACTCCTATACTCCTATACTCCTAAACACTCAACCCTAAACACTAAACACAATGAGAATAGGCATCATCAGTGACACGCACTCCTATTGGGACGAGCAGTATCTGAAGTATTTGGAACCGTGCGATGAGATATGGCACGCCGGCGATATCTGCTCGGTGGAGTTGGCGGAGCGGTTGGCTGCGTTCCGTCCGCTCAGAGCCGTCTGCGGCAACTGCGACGGCGGCGACCTGCGTAGGATGTTTCCTGAGATACTCCGTTGGAAATGCGAGGAGGTGGATGTGCTGATGAAACACATCGGCGGCTACCCGGGCCGTTACGACGCCTCTATCCGCAACCGCATCTACGCCTCGCCACCGAAATTGTTTATCAGCGGTCATTCGCATATCCTGAAGGTGCAGTACGACAAGACACTCGGACTGTTGCACATCAACCCCGGAGCCGCAGGGATGCAGGGATGGCAGAAAGAACGTACGCTGGTGCGTCTGACCATCGAGGGGAGCGAATTCAAGGACTGCGAGGTGGTGACGTTGGGCACACTACGCGCTAAATGATAAATGATAAATGAAAAGGAGGAGGAATGAACTTTAAAGGCAGAATGAAACGTAAACGACTATGAAATACATCAAAGAACATCTGGCATCGATAGGGATGGCCACCCTGTTAGGACTCGTACTATTGTTATGTATCTCGCCCGACTCTTATACGCACGATGTGTTCGGACGAGGCGACTCGGCATGGTATTACCTGTGCGGAAAATCATGGATGAGCGGTCTGACCCCCTACATTGATTTCTCAGACAGCAAAGGTCCGCTGCTGTGGCTGATTTACGGCATCGGTTACCTGCTCAGTCCGCACAGTTATCACGGTGTGTTCTGGTTGACCGTCATCTTCTATGCCTTCACGTTCTATTTCACCTACCGCACCGCCCATCTGTTTTTGGGCAGAAGACTGTCGTGGATAGCCACCGCGATGATGGCGTTCGCCTATTTCAACCCATTCATCCACTATGAGATACGCAGCGAGGACTACTGTCTCGCACCGATGGTGCTGTCGCTCTATGTGGTATGCCAGACCTTTTACAACCGGCACACCTCGCACAAGCATCTGAACAACCGTGCGTTGTTGCTCGGAGCCAGTTTCGGTTTCATCGTCATGATCAAATACAACATCGCCGTGATGCAACTCATCTTCCCCGTTGCCTATTTAATCTATGCGTGGCGGCGCCATCACGGTTTCTGGCGTTTGCTCGGACTGACGTTGGGCGGCATGACGCTCATCATCGCCCCCTTCATCGTTTGGCTGACCATGGACGGCGCCCTGGGCGCATTCGTGCATGAGTATTTCGCCGTCACCTTTGAGACCATGCGTACCGTTTCGCTCCATACCTGGTATGTGGCACTGCCCCTTTTCATTATCACCCTTATCGGAGCGTTCCTCATGCGCAGTCACTTGATACGTTGGATCTATTTCCCGGCGGTTGCCACGGTATGGATGTTTGCGTTCTGTCTGCCTTTCGGCGAGCGCACCTATTATTACGTCACTGCTGCACCCCTGTTGGCGTTCCTGTGCATCTCGCTGTTGAAGTTGCCGCCCGAGCCCGTCCGTGAACGGATGCGAAGGATGAGCGGAGTGCTGATGATTGTTTTGGCCCTCTTGTGCATCGTCTGCAACTACGCGTTGGGCTATAAGGGCAATCTGACCTTCACAGACCATGCCGATAAGAAAGCGTTTTACGATATCGCCTCGACCATGAGCCGCATCGCCAGTGAAGAGAAGAATGAGCATCCCACTGTGGTGTATTTCAATGCGGAGGATGCTTACGATGTGCCGTCGGGCGCTGTTGCGGGTTGCAAATATTTCAGTCGTCAGCGCGGCGAGTTGCCATCCATGTTGGAAGAAGCCAAAGACGCATGCCGCAAGGGCACCACCGACTTTGTCCTCGTCGGACAGTCGGCCAAGGATATGCATGCCTTTCTCGACTCCTGTGGTTATGAGATTGTCGCAGAGAATAAGGAGAAAGGAACAAGTCTGTACTTAATGACTCAGCTTTCGGAAGTTAAGGAAGTTAAGGAAGTTAGAGAAGTTAAAGGACATTAGTCAATGTGTTCTTGCTCCTTGATGTAATGATTACCTCGCCACGTTAGCCGGAATGCTGCGAACATAATTGATTTCGCCCATCAGCATACGTGGCTGAGAGGCATCGTATAGCGTGTTGAGAGGGTCGTCTTTCGGTCGGTAGTCGGGACAAGAGATGCCCGCCAGTCCCAGCAGCAGTTGGTCGATATCGTCGGTCATGAACGGCAGGTCTCTGACCGCCCGCAGCCGTTCATAGACATCGGTGTGGCGTTGGCGATATCGGTCAGACATCCAAATCCAAAAAGGAATCTCAAACTGCTGGCGTATCTCACTCTCCGTCTTCACATCAAACGACCGTCCGAAAGCCTCCCTACCCTCCTCGTTCTCGATGTCAAAGCACAGTTCCCCGTGGTCGGGCATATAGATGACCACGGCCTCATCGTCTTGAAACAGAGCGACGATACGCCGCACCACCTCGTCGTTGTAGAGCGTGGCGTTATCGTAGTCGGCCAGCACCTGGCGGTCATCGTCGGAGAGGTCGGGACGGTCATAATCCGAAGCCTTGAACCTGTTATAGGTCTGCGGATAACGGTCGGCATAGGCCACATGTTGTCCCAGGAGATGGAAGATGACCAACTGGTGTTCGTGGTTTTTCACCCCCAAAGAGTCGTAGTCGGCCAACAGTCCCTCGTCGTAAGTATGAAGGGCGGTATTCCGTTCGCTGAACTGCGACCGGCTCAGTTCAGGTTCATTGATGATATTCCCCGAGCTGAAGTCCCACACATCCTGTGTGGGCACGTTGACCAACTGGTTGGTGATGAACGACACATGATAGCCCGCCTTGAGAAAGAGTTGCGTGAAGAGCGGATAGTCGGCCCACGACCGTTTCTCACCATAGCCATAGAGCGAGAAAGCCAGTTTGAGCACCTCGGATGTCTGATGAAAAGGTGCCACCACATCCGTGAAGACAGCCATGGCACTATCGGCCGCCATTGACGACTGCCAGGGCGTTGTGGGTTTGTCGTAACCGTAGAGCGCACTATGGTGACGGTTGTAACTCTCGCCGATGATGAAGACGATTTTGGGCGAACGGAAGGAGCAACTATCCACCTGCACCTGGTTGGTGCGTTCGATGAGCGTCTGCAACTCTTTTTGTGAGATGTGCACCGCATGGAGCGCGTGCAGCAAGCGATAGACCGGCAGGTAGAACTCGGTGGTGGAAGGCACCAACTGCAAATTATACTGCATCTCCAAGTTGGTTTCCGACTTGATGATGTTATAATAGAGGAAACGCTTGTTGGTGAGCGAGGAAAGCAGGCACAACACCGCCATCACAAGGCACGCCCATCCCACCGCCGGTTGGCATTGCGGGGGTAATTGCCAATGGAGGGCACGATGGCACCGTGACGACGATGAGCCAAAGGTGCGCCACAAGGCGCTCGCGATATGGAGCAGCAAGAGAGCGATGATGACCAACACGGGAGAGCAAATGCTTCGCCATGTGACGTACGCCCCGAGAGCCTCGGAAGCCTCGCGCGCATTGGTGAGGAGGATATTCTGCACCAAGGCAGGTCCGATAGGTGCTCCCAGTCGGTATTGGCAGAACACATCGACCACAGCCAACGTGTAGAAGACGACATAGAGGACACCCCTGACCCATTTGCGTATGGTCTTGGGCAGGAGGGTCAGCACGACGCACAAGAGATACAGGTCGATGAATAGTTCAAAGACCGCCCTGTGCTTGCCAAACTGGTTGACCGTCAGGATGCAAGCCACGCCCAACAGATACATCCAGAAGAAGAACCATTGGTTCTCCTTCACGGGTTGATACGCCCATACGCCTATCCGTTTGAGAAAATGAAGCATGCTCTCCTGTTCCGGGTTATGTGATGAAATTCTGTGCAAAGGTAGGGAATAATTATGAAAAACGGTTTTTAAAGAAACAAAATAATATTTTTCATGGACCGCCGTTATTAAGATATGAAAAAGAGAATCGGAACCATCATCCAACTGAAAAAGATTATCGACCCCCGTGGCAACCTGACGGTGACGGAGGAGAAGACCGATGTGCCTTTTGAAATACGCAGGGTGTATTGGGTGTACGACGTGCCCAGCGGTGAGAGCCGTGGCGGTCATGCGCACAAGAAGTGCAAGGAAGTGGTCATTGCCCTGAGTGGTAGTTTTCATGTCACCCTCGACGACGGACAAACGAAAGAGACCTACCTGCTCAACCATCCCTGGCAGGGATTGCTGATTGACACGGGCATCTGGCGCACATTGGATGATTTCTCCTCAGGAGCAGTTTGTCTGGTACTGGCCTCGGATTTGTTTGAAGAAGAGGATTATATCAGGGAGTATGAAGAGTTTATCGAAGAGGTGAAGACCCACCCCCAGCCCCTCCCTTGCAGGGAGGGGAGTAATTTGTCGCCATCGTCGCGCTAATGACTCCCTCCCCTCGGGGAGGGCCGGGGAGGGGGCTGCCAGTAAGAAAACTTAACAACAAAAAGTGAATTGTAAACTATATCATCCGGATCAGGCTGCGGAGTGGAATGCCTTTGTGGCCGGGTCGAAGAACGGGACTTTTCTGTTGGACCGCCGCTATATGGACTATCATAGCGAGCGGTTTACGGACCATTCGCTGATGTTTTACGACGATGGCCGGTTGGCTGCCGTTTTGCCCGCCAACCGTTCGGGCGACACGCTGTATTCGCACCAGGGACTGACCTACGGCGGACTCATCATGAGCGAGCGGTGCAAGACGGTTGAGGTATGCGAAATCTTCGAGGCCATGAACCGCCATCTGCTTGAGAACGGCATCCTGCGCGTATGGTATAAACCTGTCCCCCACATCTACCACCGCTACCCGGCGGAAGAGGATTTGTATGCCCTCTTCAACGTGTGCCATGCCCGTCTGGTTCGTCGCGACGCGTCATCGGCCATCATCCCCTCTACACCCGTCAAATGGAACCGCGACCGCCACTATGCCGCCAACAAAGCACGCACCGACGGTATCACCGTGGAACAAAGTGATGCTTTTGAGGTGTTCTGGCCCATCTTGGAAGGGAACTTGATGAAGACCTACGGTGCAGCACCCGTTCACTGTTTAGAAGAGATGCTCCTGCTCAAAAAACGCTTTCCGAACGAGATACGCTTATATCTCGCCCGGAAAGCGGATGGTGAGCCTTTAGCAGGCACCGTGCTCTATGTCACCCCTAAGGTGGTTCACGCCCAATATATCTCCGCCACCCCAGAAGGGAAGCATCTTCACGCCGTGGACGCGCTTTTTTCACGCATCATCCGTGAGGATTTCGCAGCCCACGCTTATATTGACTTAGGTACCTCATCAGACGACGGTCGCTATGGTTTGAACGAATCGCTCATCTACCAAAAAGAGGGTTTCGGCGGCCGTGGTGTCTGCTATGACCAGTATGTGTGGGAGGTCACTCCACAATGAGGACGGTGACGCCGCGGGCTGCCTGAGCGCCCTTCTCTTCTTTCGCTTGTCATATATTATTTTGGGGACAACAGAGTAATCGCGTATGCAATTGCGAGGGTTTCCATTTGGGTCATCCCAGAAGCCTATACACATCCTTTCAAATACGATTTTTAATGTATCGTCCTCATAGTTGAGGATATCATGGTCATCATCAAAAACGAGAAAACTCAACTTTTGACCACTGACATGGTATTACAACATTTCTTGACTTATCAATAAAACCCCAGCCCGAAACATCTCTAACCGCAGCTAAATTATCAGTAAAAGGAAGTACACGGGCATCAAGTCATCTGCTCGATGCCATCAGCTGACTTTTTATTACTGATGGTACGCTTATAGTTACGCAAATCAGGATTCAGCCACCAGGCTCCATCTGTACCTCACCGTCTTCAGACCGTTCAGGCAGATAGGGCGGGAGCATCGGTTTCCCCTCACCTTCCTGCTTCACCAGAGTCTGGGCCTCGGGTGAGAGATAAGAGAAAATCCGGCTGTATGGAATGGATGCAACCATGTAATGGTTGATAACGCCATTGATGACAAGCGTGAAATGGTCATTCAACAGACCGCAGTAAGAATTGCAAAAATCATAATTAGCAGTAAATTCCCACCCTTGTTCATCCGACCAAGGATCAACGTCAAAATTATTGTATTCAGGGTTGTCGGCAAAAAAGCGCAGAAGGTTGTCGTGGCTGATAATCTCCGTCACCTGATGCCCGTCGGTCTTGTCAAACGTATGGTAGAATTTCTCCGACCCGCAGCTACCTCCACAGTGGAGGGACTCCATGCCATAGGTTACGTATTTCTCCGTTTGTGCCACCAGCTTCAATTCGAGCACATACGTGTTCTCCAGACTATCCTGTATCAACGGCTTATATTTGTCCATATAATGACTAAGAAGCCGTGGGCCGTCATTGGTAAACATCTCCTTCTTATTGTACATCATGTGCTCACCTTCGGGTATGTAATCGATATCTACGCAAAACTCACACATATTGTACACTTCACTGTTGACGAAAGCCATCACTGAGTCAACCAACGCCTGAGACCCATCCACAGGTACATCGATATCAAATGAAACCAAATGTTCAATAACGCCATCGCGAACTCCACAAATAGAATCAATCTGCTCAACGACGACCAAATCTTTGACTTGCTCGGTCTTAACACTACCGCAACCCTGCATTATTGCGAAAAGTCCCATGACCGCTAGCCACAAATACCATTTACGCCACATACAATTAACTGTCATTATTTCATACCCTTCAATCCGTGTCGGGCGCAACTTCTAATATTTGATTTATTTGTTCAAAAAATGGAGTTCTATCAGTTTGTTCTCCCACTCGTCGAAGGCGGAGGCGGCACGGAAGAGGTATTTGCCGGGGAAGGGGTGGTCGAAGATTTTGTCGAACTTGGGGAGGTTTTCGCAATCGTCGACAGATGTGATGTGGAGCAATACCGGGGTCAAATCGTTGAAGCAAAGATCACGGATACCGCTCTTGGCGAAGGAGTATTCATAGGCTATGACCACCCGCGCGTCGAAGAAGGTGACTTTCGAGAGGTGTTGACAGTCGTAGAAACCGTATCGGGCGACGCCCTTCACCGCGGTATTGAACCGCTTTGAGGGGATGAACAGTTCGCCGCAGACCTGATCCTTGTAGCACGTGAGCACACCCATCATCCCTTCAGCCACGAAAACAGGGATTTCTTTCTGGTCGGGTTGGCCGAAATTGATGAGAACCGTGGTAAGGGTGTATTCCTCCTCGAAATACTCCTCTATGACGATAGTCCATTGGGCGACATTCTCCCAAACGTACTTGTCGAGATGGACAGACAGGACGATACGCAAGCGTTTCTTCCCGTCCACCTCATGCAGATACTTGTCGCCCGTATGCAACTCCGGCCGCTGCTGACAGTATCCGTGTTCATCTATCTCTTCGGTGTAGGTGATGATGTGTGACATAACAGGGTTTCATATTATTAAATCCTCATCCAGTTGTCTCTCGGGGAAGGGAAACTGGATGAGGGATGTTGTCGGGGAAATGTGCGGGGCACAGATTACCCGATGAGGAGTACGGTGACACCGCGGGCAGCTTGGGCGCCCATGACGAGGGCCTGCTCGATGTCGGCGGTTTTGGAGGGTCCGCTGATCCAACAGCCATAGCCGAGTTCAGGGACGCGGATGCGCTTGTAGCCCTCGTGCATGTTGTTGACAATGTTTTTCTTGTCGAGCAAGATGACCAATTCCTCGGAGATGAAACAGATGGCTTTCTCCTTCATGGTCTGCGGAATCCAGATGCAGCCGTTCTCAGCCACGCCCAGTTCACCTTGCAAAATGCCCACATCAGTGCCGTTAAGGTCTTTCGCCTCTGCCACGGTATCGGGGTTGAGGTCGGCATTGATGCCCGGCACATTCGACGCGAAGACCTTGGCCTCGGGATAGAGTTCGCGGATGATTTGATTGATATCATCCTCTTTTTTGATACATTTCACTTTACCGCCCACCGTCTGGCTCATCTCGATGAACTGCTTCACCGTGTCGGGATAAGTGATGGCCTTGATGGTGAGGTCTGGCATATCAAACTGCTCGCGCGTGTTGCTGCGCAGTTTGGCAAATAGTTCTTCTTTTTTCATTGAATGATTCTTTTTATAGGGGCTATAGATATTATAGGGGCTATAGATACTATAGAATAAATAGATGTAGATTATTTCACTTTTCCTTTTTTCCAGAGCACGTGGAAGGGTTTCTTGGGGAATCGCATCATCTCGTGTCCCTGTCCCCAGCCGTTGAGCTTGCAATACATGAGGAAGCGCGGCACATGGTTGGCCACGGGCGACCACCAGAGAGCCGAGTTGTACATCCACGTATGGTTGAAGAGCATGCTCATGCCGCGCGACATCCATTTCTTCTCGCTTGAGGCATGTCCGAACTCCTCTAACTGCTGGCGCCACTTATACACCTGTTCGCCGAGATCGACCTTGGCGGGGCATACGTTCGAGCACGACAGGCAGAGCGAGCAGGCCGACACGTTGTCGTGATACTTGTCGGGGTTCTTGAGCATACCGAGGTTGATGCCGATGGGACCAGGGATAAAATAGGTGTAGCTATAGCCCGTGCTGCGCCGATAGACCGGGCATGTGTTCATGCACGCGCCGCAACGGATGCACTTGAGCGTCTGCCAATGCTGTTCGCTGGCGATGATGTCGCTACGCCCATTATCCACCAGCACGACGTGCATCTCTGCTCCGGGACGGGCTTTCTCAAAGTGGGCGGTATAGGTGGTGGTAGGCTGTCCCGTTCCACTGCGGCAGAGCAGGCGTTGGAATACGGCCAGAGAGTCGTAGTCGGGCACGATTTTCTCCAAACCCATCGCCACGATGTGCAGCTTAGGCATCGACGTGCTCATATCGGCGTTACCCTCGTTGGTACACACCACGATGTCGCCCGTCGAAGCCACACCGAAGTTGCAGCCGGTGAGTCCGGCATCCGCCTTCATGAACTCGTCGCGCAAGTGATAACGGGCGCAACGGGTGAGGTATGTGGGGTCGTGATTGCCTATCTCCTTGCTGATGCCGCGTTTCTCGAACTCCTCGCCGATGGCATCGCGCGAGATATGCAGCGCGGGCATCACGATGTGAGAAGGTTTCTGGTTCATCAACTGGATGATACGCTCGCCCAGGTCGGTCTCCACCACATCGATGCCGTTTTTCTCGAGGTAGGGGTTCATCTCACACTCTTCGGTGAGCATACTCTTACTCTTGACCAATTTCTTTGCGTTATGGTCTTTGAGGATGCCGAGCACGATTTCGTTGAACTCCTCCGCATCTTTCGCCCAATGCACGTGAACGCCGCGGCTCTCCAAATTGTTAGCGAATTTCTCAAGGTAGTCAGCCAGATGAGTGGCCGTGTGCATCTTGATGCGGCTGGCCAGTTCGCGCAGGTCCTCCCATTCGGGCAGTCCCTGTGCCATGATGTCGCGCTTATCGCGCACGCCCCAGAACGTTTTGTCGTGGCGTGTGATTTTCTCTGTATCTTTCAGAAACTCGTGGCTTCTCTTTGAATGTACTGTACTCATAGTCCTGCTGCTAAAATTTCTACTACGTGTTTGAACTCAATCTTCATGTCCTGCTTTTTGGCCACGCCCGCCATGTGCATGAGGCATGAACTGTCAGGACCAGTCACATACTCGGCACCGGTGGCCATGTGGCGTTTCACCTTATCGGTACCCATGCGTGTGGATACGTCAGTTTCCTCTACAGCGAAGAGTCCGCCGAAGCCACAGCACTCGTCTTTACGTTCAGGCTCGAAAACTTCGATGCCCTCGACCATCTTCAGCAGGTCGATGATTTTATTGAAAGGTGGCACATTGCGCTCAGAAGGCGACGAGAGTCCCAGTTCGCGCACGCCGTGGCATGAGTTGTGCACACTGACCTTGTGCGGGAATTTGCCCGGCACCTCTTTCACCTTGAGCACATCGTGGAGGAACTCCACCACATCCATTGTCTTTTTGGCAGTGGTGCATTCCATTTTTCCTTTCATGATTTCAGGGTGGAAGCAGCGCACGAAAGCGGCGCAGGAAGCAGACGGAGCGACCACATAGTCGAACTCCTTGAACATGTTCTCATATTTCTCGATGAGCGGCACCGACATGCGTTGGAAACCGCCATTGGCCTGCGGTTGCCCACAGCATGTCTGTCCCAAAGGATAGGTGACATCGACATTGTAGTGCTTGAGCAACTTGTAGGTAGCGACACCCACTTCAGGATAGAGGGCATCGACATAACAAGGGATAAATAGACCGATTTTCA
>CAMJFC010000064.1 GCA_946404865.1 uncultured Prevotellaceae bacterium | reverse complement strand
TTTGCTTGCAAAGATAATGATTTTTCCATAAAATGGAAATCATAAAATGGAAAAAGTTGACATCGTTAGCATTTTTTAGCTTAATCTGTTGTGCCATCCTTAGGTTGCATTCCCTCGCTTATTTCTTGCCTCCTAACAGGAAATTCAGAATTCCTTTCATCAACTGGTTGCGCTGATGGTCGGAAGTGATGCACTCAAATGGGAATCCCATTGTGAACGACCGGTAGTCGTTGCCCTGGTAGGCCACGGCGGCACTGTAGCGGTCGCTATAGAGCATGGCACAGAAGGCGGGACTCATCGCTTGAAGGATGTCGGGCGCGATGGCGGCATAATGCTCCTCATTGAGCGTGCGGTAGATGTCGAACTGACAGTTCAAACCCGTGATACTGGGGTTATGGTTCTCACGGTCGCTGCCGCCGTAACGCACCTTTAGCACCTGCGCGAGAAAATTCTGCTCGCTGCGTTCAGTCATGTCGGCGCCGATATACGAACCGCTCACCAACAAATTGCCGTGCTGTCTCGTATATTGCTCCAGATGGCGGCGCATCTCCGGGCTGAATGACTTATACATCAACAGCGAATGGCCGTCGTTCTTCTCCAGACCTAAGATGAGATCCACACAGTGGTATTTGTTCAACTTCACACGCCCCGTCTCAACAGACTCTTTTGAGCAACTCACGATGTTATACTGACCGATGGAGGCGATGGCCTCGGCATGCGTCTTCACATAGTTGAAATCGTTGCCTGCGTAATAGCGCCCCGACATCTCGTCACCGCAAAAGCCCAAAGCGCCTGAACCCTCTTTGCCACGCTGGCTGTTGTCGAAGTTCACCTGACGGCCGGCCCAACCCGGCATCGGACCGTAGCTCACACCGGGGTCGGCATCCAAATCGAAGCCCTTGCGCGAACCGGTGTCGATGATGGCGGGACCCGACAGACGGTTGAAACCGTTCACGATCATGATGGTCTGCTTGGCACGGGGATGGTAGCACGCCGACAGCACTTCGGTCGGGAAACTCTCACCACCGTCGTTCGCTGCCGTGACACGGAAATGATACAAGGTGTTGGGTTGTAGGTCGATCTGACAACTGGTGCCTTTCACCACGATGCCATTGTCGAAACCGCCGTCGCCCTTGGCGGTGTAGAGATGATAGCGCGTAGGTGTGGCCGTGGGTTCCTGCGGGTCTTTCACACCGTTCCAACTCAGTTTCACACGCTCACGCGACGTGAACTCAATGTGGAAATTGTCGGGACGAAGAGGCTGTACCACATAGGATGTGCCGTGCATCTCGTTCACAAAACGTAAGATGGTCTTATAGATAGAACGGGCAAACGTGAAACGGAAATTGGGGTCGAAACCATAGCACATGTCACCGAAATTCTGATGGGCCAGGGTCTCTAAGATACCCGATGGAACGGCCGGAAGACGGCTCTCAGAGTAGTTGCGGTCCCATATCGGACGGCGCTTCCACTTCACGAAGCGGTGGGTCAAGTCGTTGTAGGCGTTGGCCAACAGTGCATCGACGAAGTCGCGTGAGGCCATACGGGAGATGCCCGCATCGAGCAAACCGTCATTGTATGATGTGGTGCAGAGACCTAATGTGCCGACAAACTCATTGCCGCCGGTCTTGTCGTAACCCGCATCGCTGTGTACGGCCAACTCCAATTCGATGGGCACCTTCTTGCCGCTGGTGTTGGGCACATAACACGAACCGCCGGCAATCCAGTTGCTGAACAGCGACCGCACGTTGATGTCGTCACTGTAGTCGTCCTTACCCTCTTTGGGACTGTACACACTGTAGGGGGCTCCAGCCCACTGCGCATAATAGCGGGCACCCTCGAAACTGCGGGCCAAACCGCTCGTGCTGCCGCCACGGGAGATGTTACCGCGACCGCCGCCGAAACGAACGGCATCGGCGGTCACCACACCTCCATGTTTGCTGTGGTTGGTCAGCACCACACAGTTGCGGGCACTGCTGCCCTCGTCAAATTCAAATGTCCCTAAATACACCCAGGTGCTGCCGCCCATCTGCTGATTCACGGTGAACACGGTCTGCTGACCTTTGTGCGTTACGATGTATTGCGCGTCATCTACACTGTTGTCAACGGTTTGGTAACTCACATACACGGCATAACGGCCGGCCTTCGGGATGGAGGGCAGATAAGTGATTTGGCTCGACGCATGCTTGCCCGTGGTGCTCTGAGTCATACGGGCACTGCCGGCGACGAAGGGGTTCTCTGTGTCTTGGTAACTCCCGCTATGACGGGCGAAACCGGCAGAGGGGGCCTGTTGCCAACGTCCCGTCTCACGGTAACCGCCTGAGCCGCTGTCGTCGTTATCTACAATCACCTCATGACGCTGCCAGTCGCGCTCGCGGGGCGAGAAGATGATGGCACCGGCATTCTCCAACATCGGCATCAGATAGGGGATGACAATGGTCTGGGTAAACAAGTCTTCGGTCGTGCAAAACAGGTTCGGACGCTGCCACTTCCAACGCCCCTTGCCACGGTCGTAATAACGGCCATGGCTGGCGGCTATCGTCAGATGGCGGTTCTGCAAACCACGGGTCACCTCGCTCGCTTTCGATTCGTTCTGCACCCAAGGATGACCTTTATAGTTGATGTGTCCCCACGTGCGACTGGCATCACGATGTGTGGCCAGACGGTTGGGTATCAACTTGGAAATCTCCATGTCGTGCGTCAACACGCGTATCTTATAACTGTTGTAGGGGGAGGGAACCGTGCGCTGGATCTTCTTGTAAATGGCCGAGACGATTTCAGGCGAAAACTCCTGCTCTGAAAACTGGTCGGTGGCCGTCACGGTCAATATACGGTTCTCGTCATCGGCACGGACGCTCTTCAGTTTCGCCCGCACCAAATACAGACCGCTTTTCGGCTCGTAATTCTCAAAATAATTCTCTAAGCGACTTTGCAACTCGCGCTGCCTGTCCGACTGACCTTGTATGTGGGCGGTCGCTAACAGACTGATTATCAACGTGAAAACAAATCTTTTTAACATGTTATGATTCTCCTATCGTGAATTTCTCTGGGTGCTTGCCCTTGAAATCCTTAAAATAATCTTTCAATTCGGCCATCTCTTTTTCGATGTCACCGATGGGGGTGATGCTCTTCGTGCAGCAAATCAAACGACGCTCGTAGTCGATGCCGTAGAGCAAGATGGGTATCTGTGCCTTCAAGGCGATATAATAAAAACCTTTTTTCCATTCTGTTGTGCGTGAACGTGTGCCCTCTGGCGTGATGCACAAATGAAACGACGGGGAGTCGATAGCGGTCTGGGCCAGTGTGTCGGTCATGCTGCTGTGCTTCTGCCGATAGACAGGGATACCGCCCAAACGGCGCATCAATACACCCAAAGGCCAGAAAAACCACTCTTTCTTCATCAGAAAATGGATCTTCCAGCCTTCGGCACCTGAATACAACTGACCCAAGATGAAATCCCAGTTGCTCGTGTGAGGTGCCAGACAGATGATATACTTGTCAGGGTGGACGATGGTCACTTCCTTGGTCCACCCTTTACGTTTATACAATAACCAACGGCAAAAACGCTTCCACATGGCTAATACGCATCAGTCACATAAATTACTAATCTGGTCAACCACTTCATAAATGTGCTTGCTGAAGTCGTGCTGCAGATTGCTATAATAATCCTTCGCTTTCATCCCTGGCTCGGGATGGTCGATACGACTGACAAAGTCGGAGCGGATGCCGATGATGCTGTTGATCAACGCAGCAGAATTCTCAGGGTCAATACGGCCGCTGTATAGGTAGGCCGCCACGCATTCTGACAATAAGTCATTGCAGATTGCCTTCACACTTTGTTTTAATTCTCTCTTGCTTGCCATTTCTTTTTGTGATTTTATGGCAAAGATAAGCAAAAAAAAACAAACCGCCAACAACTCAATTAAAAAACATCAAAATTTTGCGATTTATTAGATTTTATTTCTCTAAGTTGTAAAAAATAACTAAATTTGCACCTCTAAACATTTAAAACAGTATCCAGATTATGAAAAAAAGCGCATTGCAAATCGCAAGAGCCGACTATCAGCCCAAATTGCCCTTAGGTTTGAAAGGGGCTGTCGAGGTGGTAGAAGGTGAACCCACACAGAGCGTGGACAACCAAGAGGAAATCAAAAAACTCTTCCCCAACACATACGGGATGCCGCTCGTGGAATTCGTGACAGGCAAACAGAAAGAAAACAAAAAGATGAATGTCGGTGTCATCCTCAGCGGCGGACAGGCACCGGGTGGACACAATGTCATCACCGGATTGTTTGATACGATCAAAAGCTTGAACCCCGAGAGCAAACTCTACGGGTTTATCCTCGGTCCCGGCGGACTCGTTGACCATAATTATATGGAACTGACAGCTGATGTCGTCAATGAATACAGAAACACTGGCGGTTTCGATATGATCGGCTCCGGACGCACCAAATTGGAAAAGGTGGAGCAATTCGAAAAGGGATACGAAATCATTAAACAACTTGATATCCAAGCCATTGTCATCATTGGTGGCGACGATTCAAATACGAACGCTTGTGTGCTCGCCGAATACTATGCTGCCAAGAAATATGGCGTGCAGGTCATCGGATGCCCCAAGACCATAGACGGCGACTTGAAGAATTCTCAAATCGAGACGTCGTTCGGTTTCGATACCGCTTGCAAAACCTATTCGGAACTCATCGGTAACATTGAGCGCGACTGCAACTCGGCACGCAAATACTGGCATTTCATCAAGGTGATGGGCCGTTCGGCTTCTCACATCGCATTGGAGTGCGCCCTGCAGACACAACCCAACATCTGTCTCATCTCGGAAGAGGTGGAGGCCAAAGAAATGAGCCTCGACGATGTCGTGGAGTATATCGCTGAAGCCGTGGTGCAAAGAGCAAACGATGGCAACAATTTCGGTACGGTCATCATCCCCGAAGGACTGATTGAGTTCATCCCTGCCATCAAACGCCTTATCGCACAACTCAACGATGTGCTCGCACTGCCCGAGACGAAAGACATGGGACGCTCCGAACTCATCGACTTCGCCAAGAGCCATCTCTCTGACGAAAACCTCGCTGTGTTCAACTCGCTGCCCACCTCGGTGGCTCGTCAGCTCGCACTCGACCGCGACCCGCACGGAAATGTGCAGGTGTCGCTCATCGAAACAGAAAAACTGCTCTCGACCATGGTGGCCGTCAAACTCGAAAAGTGGAAGAAAGAAGGCAAGTTCTCCGGCAAATTCGCCACACAGCACCACTTCTTCGGCTATGAGGGACGTTGCGCTGCTCCGTCAAACTTCGACGCCGACTACTGCTATGCACTCGGTGCAAGTGCCGCCCAACTCATCGCCAATGGCAAGACGGGCTACATGGCTATCGTGAAGAACACCACGGCACCCGCTTCTGAATGGAAAGCCGGTGGTGTGCCTATCACGATGATGATGAACATGGAGCGCCGCAACGGTGAGATGAAACCCGTGATTCGCAAGGCTCTCGTCGAATTGGATGGCGCTCCCTTCAAGGAGTTCGCTAAGAACCGTGAGCAGTGGGCCCGCGAGACCGCTTTCATCTATCCCGGACCGATTCAGTACTGGGGTCCCACTGAGGTGTGCGACCAAACCACTCGCACGCTGATGCTCGAACAGCAATAATCTTCATTTGATATAGAGATGGTAGAGACGTCACTCTGTGGCGTCTTTACCTTATCATCTGAACGAACCCCGTTTGCACCCTTTACACTGATTACTATTCCAACCACTACCGCCGAATGTCTCCCTCACTGTCTATGCGCATCAAACGTTTCATCGTGCACCTCAGACGCACGCCGAAAGCGTTGTGGTGGACGCTCGCTCTCGTCGGAGCAGTCGCCTACGCATGGCTCTTTTACAGTCTTTTCGTCGGTCCTTCAGGATTCAGATGGAGAGCGCTTTACGGCGACCCTGACTATCCGCAGGGATATGACATTCACGGCATTGACATCAGTCACCATCAAGGGAAAATCGATTGGGGACGACTCCGCACGGCGATGATCGACCGTTCACCGGTCAGGTTTGTTATGATCAAGGCAACGGAGGGAGGCGACTATGTCGATGACCAGTTTGAACAGAATTTTTATAATGCCAGGGAATACGGGTTCATCCGTGGGGCCTACCACTTCTGGTCGGTGCTCAACGGGGCAAGGGAACAGGCTTATTTCTTCTTGCAGAAAGTGAATCTCGAACCGGGCGACCTGCCGCCAGTGCTCGATGTGGAGACCATCCCCGACAACGTGTCGGTCGAGGACTTCCAATTAGACGTGCTCACATGGCTACATATTGTGGAAGACAGATACCATGTCAAGCCCATCATTTACACCTATTATAAATTTAAAGAGAAATATCTGAGCGACGAGCGTTTCGACGACTATCCGTATTGGATAGCCCATTATTATGTGAAAGAGGTGGAATACCAAGGGAAATGGAAATTCTGGCAGCACACCGACGTGGGCAAACTGCCCGGTGTGACAGGATATGTGGACCTCGATATTTACAACGGCAGTTATTACGACCTCAAACAATTAACCATCAAGCCCTACGAGGAGTTCATCCCGGATTCGCTTAACCTATCTCCTGATTCTCTCGGCCTCGATTCTATTTCTCTCCCAGAAGACTAAACGTCATCTAACGACCAAACTCCAGCATACACCAATCGTCTTCAACCTCCTTGTTGACAACCTTCCAGCCCAACTCTTGCGCACGGGATGTCAACAACGTCGCGTCATGCTCATAAAAGCCGGACAGGAGCACACGGCCACCCGTGTTGAGCACCTCGGCGAAGAAGGGCATGTCGGCCAACAACACATTGCGGTTGATATTGGCCAAGATGACGTCAAACAGACCGCTCACGTGCGACAGCACACTGCGGTCGCCCGTCAGCACTTCGATGTCGCTCACACCGTTTAAGGCGATGTTATGCTGGGTGTTTCGTACACTCCATTCATCGATGTCGTATGCCACAACCGATGCCGCACCGGCCTTCATCGAGGCGATGGAGAGAATGCCCGTGCCGCAACCGCAGTCCAGCACACGCTTGCCTGACAGGGGAAGACTGAACAGACGGCTGCAAATCATGCGCGTGGTCTCGTGTGTGCCTGTGCCGAAAGCCTGGCGCGACTCGATCATTATCTCATACGCCACAGACACATCAGAGGGTAGGGGATGCTGAAGGTCGTGGATGCACAGCACATCACCGATGATAATCGGGTCGTAACCCGTGCGCTCCCATTCCTCGTTCCAGTCTTGGTCGGCCACGTCCTCTGCGGTCCACGACAGACTAAGACCGGCAATAGGCAGGGCGTCGGGCAACCGGTCGAGGGCGGAAGGGTCGAACAACTCCGTAGGAATGTAGCCCGTCAGACCCGTTTCGTTCTCTTCAAAAGAATCGAAACCGATGGCACCAGCCTCCGACGACAACAGGTCATAACTCGTTGACAACAGTTCCTCAGGCGCATCTGTGGGCAGCGTGAGGGTGAAATGAACGGCTTTGTAGGTCATGTTTGTGTTAATTTTGCTGCAAAATTACAAAAAATAGGGAAAAACCTATCATCCTTTAGGGTTTTTCCGTACTTTTGTAGATAATATCATCATATTTTTGCATCGTAAAAATGTGTATAAGCATAAACAATCAAAAAATCTGAAATATGAAAAAGTGGTTATTACTTACAGCAGTGGCGGGGGTGTTACCTTTCACCCTCTGTGCGCAAGACGACATGTACTTCACTCCTTCCAAAAAGGATAAAAGTCAAGTCGTGACGGTGGAGCAGGATAAACCAACCTACTACAGCGGAATCAATCAGGATGTTGACGAATACAACCGCCGGCATCTGCACAGCTCTTACCAAGTCATGGGGACCGACTCGCTGGGGAACGATATCATAGAATTCACCGAAGGCAACGGATATCCGAAGGATTCGCTGACTGTGTTCCAGGACGATGATGACGATTTCACCTATAGCCGCAGAATGGGACGCTTCGACGGATTCTACGGATGGTACGACCCTTATTTCTACAGCTATTGGGGTGGCCCGTGGCGCTCGTACTGGGGTTATTATGACCCGTGGTACTGGGGATATTACGATCCTTGGTATTATGGTGGATGGGGATACTACGGTTATTATGGATGGGGCTGGCCCTATCGCTACCGTTACTATGACTACGCATGGGGATATCCTTACCACTATTACAGCGGAAGCGGCAGGGATGGCAGATACCGTCCAGTCACAGGCACACGCAACCACGGTTCGGTGGCCAGAGGCGGATTCAATGGCGGCTCAAGAAGCACCTTCGGCAATGGCGGCAGAGGAACTGCAGGCGTGAACCGTCGTGGCGGTACAAACTCCGGCACCTACACCCGTACACCTCAAGGCAGTTTCTCCGGTGGCTCGCGCAGTTATAGCGGTGGCTCGCGCTCGTCGGGCTCTACTTCAAGGTCGTCATCGTATGGCAGCAACCGCAGCAGCGGTAGCTCGTTCGGCGGCAGCAGCCGCAGCAGCGGTGGCACCTTCGGCGGCGGCAGCCGTGGCGGAGGAGGCAGCTTCGGTGGCGGCAGCCGTGGAGGCGGTGGTGGCAGCCGTGGCGGTCACAGATAATGCAATAAGACAGTATAACGTTTGATTTTACATTAATCTTTTTACGACAATGAAAAAGTATTTATTCATAGCAGCAGCCATGCTGGTGGGTTTCAACGCCATGGCTCAGGAGACTTACGAAAATGCTAAAATAGCCCAGGAAGACCTCAACGGAACGGCCAGGTATGTGGGTATGGGTGGCGCGCTCGACGCTCTCGGTGCCGACATCTCCACCATCGCATCCAACCCGGCAGGTATCGGACTCTTCCGCCATTCGCAGGCCAATGTGTCCTTCGGGTTCGTTTCCCAACAGGATGCGGCTAAATCATCGTTCGTCGATGGCACCAATATGAGTTTCGACCAGGTGGGTTTCGTCTACGTCAACCGCACCCGTAAAGATTCGTACTTCAATGTGGCGTTCAACTACCACAAAAGCCGCAACTTCGACTATATCCTCTCGGCGGCCAACAGCCTCACAGCAGCTTCGCAAAACAAGCTGTCTTACCTGAAAGGGGCCGACGGCATGCTGTATGATAATAACGGCGACCCGTATGTCACTTGCAACCAGCTCGACGACATCTATACCTATCACCTGTTCATTGCCTCGGGCGAGGTGGACGAAGAAGACTATCCTGTGCTTTCCTACTATCCCGCCACCGCCTTCGACATGAATCGCGGACACAAGGGGTATATCGGCGAGTATGACATCAACTTCAGTGGAAATATCCACGACCGTGTGTTCCTCGGACTCACCGTCGGTATCCACGACGTGCACTACAAGCACTACGGTGTCTATGGGGAGACGCTCGAGCCCAACCCCGAGAATATCGGGTCGCTTCAGGTCAACGATGAGCGCAAAATCACGGGTTCCGGTTTCGACATCAAGGCGGGTGTCATCGTGCGCCCCATCGAGTCCTCTCCGTTCAGAATGGGTCTCTCTGTCTCTACGCCTACATGGTACGACCTCACCACCAGCAACTACACCACGGTCAAGGATAATACCGGCGTGACGGCCTCGGGCCATGAGTCGTATGACTTCAAACTCTATACACCGTGGAAGTTCGGATTCAGCCTCGGACACACCATCAACAATATGGTGGCTCTCGGTGCCGGCATCGATTACCAGGATTTCAGCAACCTCGACTCACGCGAGAACACGGGCGAATATTACGACTACTACTGGGATGAGTACCGCTCCACATCAAAGAGCGACCATGCCATGAACGACCATACGGAGAAGACGCTCAAGGGCGTGACCACCATCAAACTGGGTGCAGAGGTGAAACCCACTCCCGAACTCGCTTTCCGGATCGGTTATAACGTCTCGACACCTATGTATAAAGAGGAAGGATTTAAAGACGGTACGGTCTATTCCGAAGGGTCATACTACAGCTCGGCCACAGACTACACCAACTGGAAGGCTACCAACCGTATCACGGCAGGTGTGGGATATAACGTGGGCAAAATGAGTGTCGATTTGGCTTATCAGTTCACTTCTTCCACCGGCGACTTCTATCCTTTCCGCTCGTATGCTGTCCAGCAGGATGGCGTGACAGAAAGCATGTCAGCGAAAGCCACTGAGGTGAACAACAAACGCCATCAGCTGCTCCTCACCCTCGGCTATCACTTCTAATAATCCGAAGGTCAAGCTCTTACTAACGGCACCGCCCCTGTTTCCCTCCAATAGGGGAGCAGGGGCGGTTCTTTTTTGATGTTCTGAAAATAGTCGTTTTCTCTAAAAAATTGGACGATTCTTCCCTAAATAAGATTTTTTAATAAATGAATATTTGCGGTATTAAAAAATATCTCTAATTTTGCAAACGGAAATACAGAAGTGTTTCCTTTTCATAAAAGATTAGTTTTTTTAGTGGTTAATTTAGTTTTAGTAAGTATGAAAGAGAGTTTGTCGTGAGACAAACTCTCTTTCAGATTTATACCATCTTCTATTTCGGAAGGTCTCTTTCAGTTAATCTTCATCGTAGTCATCGCTCATACCCTCTGCCTCTAAGTTCAAATCCTCAGGGTCAGTCTCGTAAGTGGTGCGATAGCTCTCTTCGGTCAACTTGTCTTCATCGTAGTCGTCGTCATCATCTTCGTCCTCGAAACGGTCCTCTTCTTCGGGCAAATCTTCCTCATTGTCCATGTCACGGTCATCGTCCAGATCATCCATGTCGTCGTATTTCATACGCGGACGCTCAATCTCGGGCTTCGCCTTGGCAAAGATGGCTTCTACCCACAGACCCTTAGCAATCTCCAACACCTCGAAACCGTCGTTCACCTTCTTCTCATACATACCGCCGGGCTTGCGCAGACGGTCCTTGGGCAGGGTGGTGGTGCTGATGTCAAAGCCGCTCTCGATGATGTCTTTGATGCTCTGCGACAGACTGTCCCAACCGCCGCCGAAGTTGCGGTCCAATACCTCTATCAATTTCGCGGCACTGATGTGGCGGATATTCTCATACGTCAAATCCGTCACACGCAGGATGGGACGCTTCTTGATGCCCCATTTCGCTTTCGACTCCTCATCAAAACGTACCTGGCCGACCTTGAAACCACGGGCCTCATATTTCTTGATGACCTCGGGTTTGTCTATCTTAATCTCTTCTATGTCAAAGGCACTCTTGATGACATCTAAATAATGACGCATGTTGTCTTTCATGTCGGCATCTTTTTCAGCGGCTTCCCACATGCGGAAGATGTCGTTTTCCTGTAAGTCCCAAACATTACTCTTCGTAAGTGTTTTCAACGTTAAGGCTTTCTTTTCTTGTCTCATAATTATATGCTCAATCTAATCTCTGTCTTGTAATATATTGAATTGTTCGCGGAATTGTTGCTCTTCTTCGATAAAGAGGTCGCCCGTCACAATATCTTCACTCTCACGGGTGCTCGTGGCCACCGTACGCCCTTTGGGGTCGATGATGCAACTACAGCCTGTATAGTGGCAATAGGGGTCGCGACCCACGCGGTTGGCTCCAATCACATAGCACTGGTTCTCGATGGCACGCGCACGCAGCAGGATGTGCCACGCATTCATGCGACTCTTGGGCCAGTTGGCTACCACGATGATGGCATCGTAATCGTCGCGGTAACGGCACCAACCCGGGAAGCGGAGGTCATAACACGTCAGAAGAAGAAAACGAACACCCTGCCACTCGGCTATCGTCCGGTGCTGACCGGCATCATAGTCATGGTCCTCGCCGCCATATTTAAACAAATGGTGCTTGTCGTAAAAATCATAGGTGCCGTCGGGACGGACAAAGTACTGGCGGTTGCGGTATCGGTCTTCCCAGCGGATGGCTACACTGCCGCATATCACAGAACCCAAACGGCGGGCTGTCTTGCGCATCCATTGCAATGAACGGTCGTCGGTCTCGGCGATTCCCTCTGCCTGCGTGGCAAATCCTGTACTCCACATCTCAGGCAGCACATAGATGTCGCTCTTAGGGCTTTGTGCTATCATGGATTCTGCATGACGGGCGTTTTGTTCAGGCAATGACCATTCAATGTCGGTTTGTAATATGCTAATCCTCATCTTTTATGTGTTTCAGGCTTCCGATTTAAGTGCGATGCAAATTTATAGACTTTATCTAATATCTACAAAAAAAAACTACTTTTTTTTCATTCTCTATATAAAATCATTAACTTTGCACCTATCATCTTCTCAACTCCTGAACTGCTGAAAAGGTGAGTGAATGTGAACTTAAGTAATTGTCATATAGGATGAGTCAACCGTTAGCTGAAAGATTAAGACCCAAAACCCTCGATGAATACATCGGACAGCGGCACCTCGTAGGGGAGGGCGCCGTGCTCAGGAAAATGATTGATTCCGGGCGCATCTCGTCGTTTATCCTGTGGGGACCGCCGGGGGTGGGGAAGACAACGCTCGCACAGATTATCGCCAACCAACTCCATACGCCGTTCTATACGCTCAGCGCTGTCACCAGCGGGGTGAAGGATGTCAGAGAGGTCATCGAAAAGGCGAAAAACAATCGTTTTTTCAATGCGGCTTCGCCCATCCTGTTCATCGACGAGATACACCGTTTTTCTAAGAGTCAGCAAGACTCCCTGCTCGGCGCGGTCGAGCGGGGGGTGGTCACGCTCATCGGTGCGACGACCGAAAACCCGTCTTTCGAGGTCATACGTCCCCTCTTGTCAAGGTGCCAGCTCTATGTGCTCAAATCGCTGGAGAAAGAGGACCTGTTGCTCCTGCTCGACAGGGCAATACATCAGGATGCGGAACTGAAACAAAGGAAAATCACCGTCCAACAGACGGGGGCGATGCTCCGCTATAGCGGGGGCGACGCGAGAAAACTGCTCAATATCTTGGAACTGGTGGTGGACACGGGCAGCGCGGACGAGGAACTGGTGATTACGGATGAACTGGTGGTCAACTGCCTGCAGCAGAATCCGCTCGCCTACGATAAAGACGGCGAGATGCACTACGACATCATCTCCGCCTTCATCAAGAGTATTCGGGGCAGCGACCCCGATGCCGCGCTTTATTGGATGGCGCGTATGATTGAGGGGGGCGAGGACCCTGCTTTCATCGCCCGACGATTGGTCATCAGTGCGGCCGAGGATATCGGACTGGCCAACCCCAATGCGTTGCTGCTGGCTAATGCCGCCTTTGATGCGGTCATGAAGATAGGATGGCCCGAAGGGCGCATACCGCTCGCCGAGGCGGCCGTATATTTAGCGACAAGTCCCAAAAGCAATTCGGCTTATTTGGGTATCGACAGTGCCTTAGCGCTCGTGCGCGAGACGGGCAATCTGCCTGTGCCTCTGCACCTCCGCAATGCGCCCACGTCGCTCATGAAACAGTTGGGGTATGCCGACGGCTATCAGTATTCTCACGACTTCCCCGGTCATTTTGTCAACCAGCAGTTCATGCCCGACCAACTCACCGACCGCCGTCTCTGGCATGCCCAGCATTACCCCAACGAGGAGAAACTCTACCAACAAATGCTTAAATGCTGGGGCTCCCGTTTCCAGGACTAATCCCAACAAGAAAAAACTCCCCAACAAATGCTCAAATGGCGGGGACTCCCGTTTCCAGGACTAACCGTCATGTTGCCTTTTCTCCGTAAGCCATTCATGTAAGCCATCTCTCCCTCGTAGGGGCGGCTCTCTGTGCCCGCCTAACCGTAGGGACGCGGCGTGCCGCGTCCGATTGCCTACGGCGTACCATGAATACCCATGAATGCCCATCAATTATCCATAAATACGATGAAAGAAGAATATGGCCATTCATTTTCATTCATGTGGCGTCGCAGACATCCCCCTCGGCCGAGGCCGACTTTCCTTAATTCCTATATTCCTTAGACATAGAACTCTCGGCCGTTAGTCCGCCCAATTTGTTTCATTCGTGCAATCCGTTGTCGTCTTTTTCCTATCGGCCGTTAGGCCGAATATTCGTTAGATTCGTTAGATTCGTGTTCGTTTTTCCCCTCGGCCGTAGGCCGACTTTCCTTAATTCCTATATTCCTTAGAATATATACCTCTCGGCCGTTAGGCCGAAAATTAGTTTATTCGTGTTATTGGTGTTCGTTTTTCCCTTCGGCAGTTAGGCCGACTTTCCTTAATTCCTATGTTCCTTAGACATAGAACCCTCGTCCGTAAGGCCGACCTATTCTATTCGTGGTCAATGCAGGTGAAGCATCAGCGGCACCGCCTGCCGAGGAAAGAGAAGAAAATGTTGACTGTGATACCGAAAGTGCAACCACTTTGAAAATATCTTGGCCGCAACGACATTTCGTGGTTTATTCTCGCGCTCGTACAACTTTTGCTCCTTGCCGAAGTTACTATTGTTGATGAGCACATGCAAATTTAACGTTCAAATCGACTTGTATGTAATAACTTTCATGTTGACACAGATTGTACATTGTTTCTCATAATCAGACAATAAGGTACAGCGTAGGCCAGCGTATGGGGTGAAACTAAGCAAAATAATGAGCCATTAGTTTTATTGAGAAACTAAAAGATAGCTGCTAAACGCCGAATTTGTTTGAGCTTCTCCATAAACGAATCATCTCGCTCTGCCATCAGCATATCGTATTCGTTTTGCATAGCCAGCAGGGGGGCAGCATCTACACCGAGGGCGGCTTCCATCATCATGGCCAATTCGGGACTGAGCGACCGCTTACCGTTCAGCATCTCGTTGAAGGCGGAATAGGAAATGCCTATTTCTTTGGCGAGTCCACGTTGCGAAATGCCACGGCATTCCAGTTCATCCTTCAGCACCTCGCCTGGATGGGTGGGCTGAAAGGGTTTCAAGTTGTTTGCTATCATCTGCGGATTTACTCCTTCAAGTGTTGTCATATCTCGTCCTCCTTCATTTATAATGGTTTGACAATTCTGTGATGTTACAAATCGTGGCAATCTGCTTGCCTGCTTCCATACCTTCGGTAAACTCAATTCGGTACTGGTCGTTAACGCGGGCGGAAGATAATCCCTCTTTTTCGCCGTGCAGTTTCTCGTAATGCAGTGAACCGTATTTGGCTAGTCCTAAGACATTCTCCAATTGTTTCATTAGGTTGATTACCTTCACGTACTTGCTGACAATTTGAGGCTGGAAACGGTGCTTCTTGTCTATGTAGAGTTCCTGTAGGTATATCTGCTCGAATGTAACTATCATACGGATGCAAAGGTACACAAAAAAAGGGGTGTTCGCAAATTTATGAACAAATATTCTATCCATAATACTACACTCTTTCTGTGGATATCCCTTCTTGGGATTCTATGTTGAGAGGGTAGGGTGCTCAATATATATAATGTCGCGCGAGAATATAGTTCGAATAACTCGGACTTACATTCTCGCGCGGTTATACACTGCCTTGCGGGTTGTGAACTTGTGCTCAGCAAACCTCAAGGTTGTCGTGATTTGCCATCCAAATGCTGAATGCGATGCCTGCTGCGAGCATGGTAATCATTGAAACAGTTGTAAACATAACAATACCTCCTATTTTTTAAAGGTGAATAATTTTGATGCAAAGTTACTTCGATTACTATCATGATGCAACCTGCGGTTATGAATAATACTACACCCTTCACTGCAAGTTTGACGCATTGCAGCTATCGATGGTTTCGATAGCCAACTAATTTTGCAAACAATATTTTTGCTTATTCAAACAAGAATTAGTATCTTTGCAGCCAATAAGCAAACCATGTCAATATGGAAATTAGGCAACTGAGATACTTCGTCAAACTGGCAGAGACACTTAATTTCTCTACCGCTGCAAAGGAATTGTTTATCACCCAGAGCACCCTATCACACCAGATTCTACAACTGGAGAACGAGTTGCAGCAACCGCTCTTTTTAAGAAACAGCCATGAGGTTTCACTCACCGAAGCAGGACATACACTGTTGCCCCTGGCCAAAGAAACGCTCCACTCGGCAGACAACTGTCTGCTGCGATTAGAGGAACTGAAGAACCTGACGGGAGGCGAACTAAATATCGGTGTTACTTTTTCCTTTGCCGCCATCATGGCTGAAACCGTCACAGCGTTCCTCCGTCGGTATCCCCACGTGAAAGTTAACGTCACGCAGTCAACCATGATTGAGCTCATGGCACAACTTGAAAACCACGAACTCGATTTTGTTCTGGCCTTCAAACCATCGGTTGCCAATCCTAAGATAGACAGTCAGATACTTTTTCATCACCGTCTGGCTGCTGTCGTCAGCGAGCGTCATGCTCTTGCCGGCAGGGATTCCATCACATTTGATGAGCTTCAACGCTATGACCTTGTCATGTCACGTAAGGGAACTCAGGCCCGCAATGTCTTCGATGCTTCCGTCGCAGGCAGAGACTATCAATATCGAATCAAGGTGGAGATGAACATGGTCTATCTGCTCTTTAAGTTGCTGAGAGAGTCGAACTATGTGACTGTACTCAGTGAGAGCACTGTTGCATACGAGCGTGGACTGAAAGCCATCCCCATTGTCGATCATGATGCAAAGGAAAAGCAGATGGAGGGATGTATCCATCTGCTAAAAAATGCCTATATCAAGAAATCCTCAAAGGAGTTTATCCATATGCTCAGCGAAAGCATCAGCACATTCGCCTTGTTGAGTTGCCTGCATGAAGAGTGATACCCAAATCTGTGCACAGGTTGATTTGATTTAGGCATGACAGACACAGAGCAGGTAATTCTCGGACGACATTTACATGTTGATGATAATAC
>CAMJFC010000063.1 GCA_946404865.1 uncultured Prevotellaceae bacterium | reverse complement strand
CAACCCAGTGTCTCCAAATGATTGGCGCAACCACTGCGCCCTGAAAGGGCAATGCAGTCCTCCCAACCCAGTGTCTCCAAATGATTGGCGCAACCACTGCGCCCTGAAAGTGCAATGCAGTCCTCCCAACCCAGTGTCTCCAAATGATTGGCGCAACCACTGCGCCCTGAAAGGGCAATGCTGCTCATAGCCCAGGGCAGCGCCCTGGGTATTGAAATGAGTGTTTGGAAGTGCGCCCTGAAAGGGCAAAAGCCTTAATCAGAAAACACATATCTTTCATTATAATCGATATTGTATAATCTCAAAAATTGCAGGTACTCATCATGGAACGATACCTTTTTGTGATGTTCACGTTGGTTGTTCACGTATGATATGGTCTTATCAACCACTGACTGGCTGACGGAATATGCGGCGTAACCGCCCTGCCATGCAAAATGCTCATATTGCGGTGATAACGTTTTGATCCATCTGCTGCTGTTGCGTTTCATCTCCTCCACAAGATGTGACACCGTTTCATCCCTCGACAACAAACACACCACATGGACATGGTCGCCAATACCGCCAACCCTGATGACTTGGCATCCGGCATCATTGACCAACTGTCCAATATAGCTGTGAACGCGTTCCAAATGTTCATTGGCTATTTGGGGGCTGGTTGTCTTGATGTGGAATATCACATGAAGATAAATTTTGCAAAGTGATTGTGCCATTGCTTATAATGCTTTTGCCCTTTCAGGGCGCGTTATCGTTTGTCGCCATGATTTCCTCAGGGTGTTGCCCTGGGCTATGAGCTCGCTGCCCTTTCAGGACGTTCTGAACTCGCTGTCGCTCGTGTGGGCAGGCACGGAGCCCCGCCCCTACAGCTGTTGGCCCTTTAACTCCCCAAGCAGTCGAAGACTGCGGTAACTCCTCTTTTAACTCCCTTTTAACTCCCTTAACCTCTTTACCTCCCCCTATTACCTTGCCGCAAATGTAGGCGTTTTTCGTGATTCATGCAAATATTTTTCACAAATTATAATTGAAGAGCACAAAAGTTTTTGACATTTAGAAAAAGACATTATCTTTGCAGTACTTTTACGTGAGGGCCTCAGCCTGCTGACCACCATGACGCTTGGCACTCGCTCGACGGACGCCGTTTGAATGGTCAGCCCACAAAGAAGTATATGGCTTAGCCTTTTGTTCAATGTAAGAGATACGAGAAATATGATTGACGGTTTTAAGGTAATAACACTTTGCGGCAGCACTCGTTTCAAGGATGAATTTCTTGAGGCACAAAAGCAATTGACCCTTGAGGGCAACATTGTCATTTCCGTGGGGTTGTTTGGTCATTCTGGTGATGATGAGGTTTGGACTGATGGCAGGAAAGACATGTTAGATCGTATGCATCTTGCGAAGATTGATATGGCAGATGAAATATTTGTCATCAATGTCGGGGGCTATATTGGGGACAGTACAAAAAGAGAAATTGTTTATGCAGAATTAAAGGGTAAGTCCGTGGCTTATCTGGAAAAAGACAAACCCCTACGTATCTTTAGTACATATAATCCTGTTTTTCTTGAACTCAGGAAATCTGGCAAATGCTTAGATGAAGGATGGCGTGATTCTTTGGATAATCTATTCGAAAAGAAATTAGAATCGAACATTGATGAATATAATAGTTGCCAAGGTCCATGGCCCTATCAATGGAAGAACATCAACGCAGTTGTTTGTGGAATATTACAGCAACGTACCATTATCTCCATTGATGCTTATGACCTGGAGTTTCTTTATGATGCAGACCGCGTTGTTGAAGTTAGGGTTTTAGGAAAAGGTACTAACATAGAAGAACAATGCCAAAGTATATTAGACACTGTTCGAAGAGATTATGCACAACTTCTTCTCTCATCAAAAAAAGTGGTCGCCACGTGTTGTCATTCTTCAGAACCAGCAACCTTGCTTTTAAAGTTTTTTGAGCGTTTGCAGGACCTGCTTCCCATTGACAAGGATTTATTGCCTGGTCACGAATTGAACGTCATTCGACAGTTGAGATATTACACTTCTGATCAATCAAACACGGAGCTAATGGAACTATCAATAATATGTAGTATGTAAATAACGGAAGATAAGTATTTTGGAGGTTGTCGGATATTCCCTCTCAAAAAAACTTGCAGAACTTTTAAAAAACTCCCCCCCAAAAAGCTTATTTCTCAGTTTTTATGATTACCTTTGACGGGTCATAAGGGAGCATCCCCTTATTGATGGTCAGCAATAGAAAAAAGAGCGCAATATGCAATATTGACTTTCATCAAAAAAGTAGAAGATATGAAAAAGCTAATTTTAACAACCCTGACAATGGTTTTTGCCTTGTCGGTGTATGCGCAGACGAAGGCAAGTGCTTGCATCGCTGACCCCAGCGGCACACCTACTAACGTGAGAAATGCGCCTAACGGCAAGGTGGTGATGAAACTTTCCAATCAGGCTGACGGCTTTGAGGTGACACTGCTCGAAGTAAAAGGCAAATGGTGGAGGATAGACCCTACCGTTTGGCTCTGCGGCGATGTAGATGAAGAATCTTTGGAACTCAAAGGGTCGAAGACGGGCTATTGGGTCCATTACTCGGTGCTGGGGTTCGCCATCTCCGGTGAACAAGAAAATGTGTTGCGCCAGACACCGTCGCCCCGAGGCAAACCCCTCCGTCTGACATCCTCCTACTTGTTTGATGTCACACTCCGCCCTCTGGAGATCCGCGGGGATTGGATCAAGGTGATTACCTCCGACCTTCGCCACACGGGATGGATGCCCATCGACCGTATTTGCTCCAATCCGCTTACCACCTGTCCCTAAAGAGGGAGTTAAAGAAGTTAAGGAAGTTAAGGAAGTTAAAGGGGAGTTAAAAGAGGAGTTAACGCAGTCTACGACGGCTGAGGGAGTTAAAGAGCCAATAGTTGGGGTGCCGTAGGGGCGGGTCTCAGTGCCCGCCCGAGCGTGCGCTCTGAAAGAGCAACGAGCCCATAGCCCAGGGCAACACCCTGGGGTTAAAGCGCCGATGAGCCGTAGGGGCGGGTCTCCGTGCCCGCCCGCACGAGCGGCAGCGAGTTCAGAACGCCCTGAAAGGGCAGCGAGCTCATAGCCCAGGGCAACACCCTGGAAAAGAGCGACCAAATTTTTTGTGGATAATTATTTTAATTATTCTAATTTCTTTCCTAATCCCTCCCAATTCCACATTCAACACTCAACATTCAACATTCCAAACAATTCTTCATCGCCGCAGGCGACCATTCAACATTCAAAACTCAACATTCCACATTCAACAATTCTTCATCGCCGCAGGCGACCATTCAACATTCAACATTCGTAATTCAACATTCAAAACCTCCTCGGACCTCCACCGCCGTAATTACTGATGTTGTTGGATGCCGTGGCGCTGACCGAACTGCTGCCCGATGTCAACGTATAACTGCTACCGCTGTTGATTTCGGGCATGCTAATGATTATCGTGTTGTTGCCGTTATAAGAGACGGGTGGCATGTTGAATGTGTATAGGGTTTTGCTGCCGTTGCTCACGCTGATGCTGCTGTTGGCCGAAAGTGAACCCGTAGCGGTGATGATTCCTTGGGTCGTGCTCCCCAGGTTGCCGTCCACTCGGCCGCCGATGGCAAGGATATAGCCGCCGGTGATATAGAGTTTTTTCTGCTCATTGATGTCGATGCCCGCCTCTGCGCCGTTGGCTCCGCAGGCGATGATAGTGCCGCCCTTGAGATACATGTTGCCGTTGGCATCTATCGCGTCATTGTTCGTGCCTACGGCCACAACCGTGCCACCCGAGATGGTCATGTCGTCCGTTGAGTTGATGGCATCGTCGTGAGCATATACCAGAACCGTTCCACCGCTCACGTCAAGCGTTCCCTTGCTCTCCATGCCTTCAGCATTGTTGCCGCTGGTCCGTATCATAATATCGCCGCCAGAAATCTGTAAGACGCCATAGGTGGTGGTCGTCGTTCCGTCTTCTTCCTTCGTTCCAATCTTCATGCCTTTAGGAGAAGACGTGTAGGCTGCAGGAAGGTTGTCGGTGTTGCCCGTGTAGTTGTGACTTTCGGTCGTGCCGTTGCAGTAATAGAGACCGCCCTCGGTGATGATACGTATCTTGCCGCCTGTGATATAACCCTCTAAGTCGGCTTTGATGCCCTTGCCGCCACTGCCTGTAGCCTTGGCATAGAGCTCACCACCGTTCATGTAGAAGATACCGTCGCTGCCGATGCCGGCCGCCGCTTTCGTGTCTCCTCCGTAGGTGAGCGTCTCGTCGGCCTCCCATGTCCCGTTGCCCGTGGCAATCACAGTCGTGCGTCCACCGTTGATGGTGATGTTGGCATCACCGTTGATGGCTTTTCCGCCGTTGGCAGAGACCTCAACATTGATAATACCGCCGTTGATGAACATATTGTCGCCAGCCTTGATGCCGTTATTCGCCGTCGAGTTGACATAGAGGTTGACACCTTTGTCGATGACAATGTTGCTCTTGCCGTGGATGCCGTTTTTATAGGTGCCATACACCTCCAAGGAACCGTCGCCGCAGATGAATAGTTTCCCTTTGCTGTAGATGGTTCCCTTGTGGTCTTCCGTCGTCCCGTCTTTCACTTTGTTGGTGCCGTTGACCACGAGGTAAGCGTTGCCTTTGCTCTCAATGTCGATGGCTGTTGTCGAAGCGCTGGTGATGTCGGCTCCGTTGAGGTTCAGTTCGAAGTCCGTATTGCCGTTGATGACGAGCGAACCGTCGGTCGCAGTACCGGTCACCACATAACGGACACCTTCCGTGCTTCCGTGGTCGGCTGTCACCTTCTGGCCGTCAATGCTGATAGTCACACCGTCAACGGCGGGGTTCACGGGATTCGACATGTCGATAGCCACAATCGTGGCGAAACTGTGGGCACTCGGTGCGTCACCCACCTCGGGATATTGGGCATCGGCCGAAGATGTAGGTTCCGCGGTGGTCTTGTCAATGGAAACGGCAAAAGATGTCATCTCCGCATAGGTGGAAGAGGTGGTGGGCTCGTTGCCGCTGATGATATTCACATCGCTGTTGTCCATGCCCAGCGTGTCATCCTCTGAGCAAGCCGTTGTCATCATCGTCATGGCTGCCATGAACATGATGGTCATCCTTGTTGTCTTTTTCATTTCGTAAGTTTGTTATCCGTTAATACTTCGTTTTAGCAGTGCAAAAGTATTAACTAAGAGCCGTCTCACGAAAAATTTTAAACAAACAGCCTGTTTCGTTCAGCGTACCGCCCTTTTTCACCCTGTCATCACCGGGCAAGGCAAAAGTGTCTGTACAAATAGCTGAACAATAATTCTCCCCAATAACAAGGCAAATCGGTTTCCGCCAACAAGTAGGGACACGGCGTGCCGTGTCCGCTAAAATCAACTCTTGACAACTTTGTTCTTTTTCACTTCTTCAACACTTCCGTTGTCCCTCGTTGTCATTTGTTGTCTGATTACCCAACCTTATGCCCATAAACTGGTGATAAACATGGCACTGGCATCTTCCTTCGCAAAGACGGAAGCGTTGTTACTTGTTGCAAAATTAGTTATAATTTCGGTTTTTTGAACCATTTTTGACAAATAAACGCGTTTTTTGCACGCCACGCAATACCTACAAAACAAATAAAGGAATATTCTTTCGGTGTTTACAATGAAAAAGAGTAATTTTGCACACCAATCATTATTAATGCGAATAACTTATTATCAACAACATGATGAAAAAACTGTTTTTACTTATGCTGATGATGGCCACGTTCACCATTTCTTCAGCGCAGACAAAGAAAGTATCAATCCTGGGCGATTCTTACTCCACGTTTATTGGCGTTATTCCTGCCAATTACTCAACGTTCTATCCCAATGACAGAAACGACGTCACAGAGATTGAACAGACCTGGTGGAGCCTCTATATCAAAGCGAAGGGTTACGAGTTGGAGAAGAATGATTCGTGGGGCGGCACAACCATCTGCGGTACAGGGTATGGCGGAATGGATACATCTGGCAGCAACTTCATTTCTCGTGTTGACAGTCTTGGCCATCCTGACATCATTTTCGTCTTTGGCGGCACCAACGATGCGTGGGCCAACTCACCCGTAGGCGAGTATAAGTACTCTGATTGGACGAAAGACGATTGTAAGAATTTCCGTCCTGCGCTTGCCTGCCTGATTGACATGCTTCAGAAACAATATTCCACGGCAAAAATCTGTTGCATCCTGAACTCAGAGTTAAGAGGGGCAATCAATGAATCGATGCGCGAAATCTGCAAGCATTACCAAGTGCCCTCGTCGAACTCCGTGATATCGAGAAACAGAACGGCCATCCGTCGATTAACGGCATGAAGAGCATCTGCGAACAACTATTGGAGGCCGGCATGTAAGCCTGATAGCAGAGATAGAAGACAATAGCCCTGGTCTAAATTTGACCGAGGGCTATTGTCTTCTATCTTCTTCTATCTTCTTCTATCTTCTTCTATCTCCTTTTATCTCCCTTTATCTCCCTTCTATCTCTATTCCGCCAGTTCGTCTATCTGGTCGATAATCTCCCTGTATTGGCGTTGATTCTTGAAGTGGATGCTGAGTCCGATGATGGTGCCGATGGCGGTTCCGACGATACCCCCGATAAAGAGCGGTTCGTTGATGAAATCATTATTCTGTTTGTAGATCTCCCAGAAGAACCATGCCAACCACATCAGTAGGAGAGGGATGCCTACGAAGAGCCAGTTGTTTTCGAACTTCTTGGCATTGGCTATACGGCGGCGTACTTCCACCAGGTTGTTTGACATCATGTTGGCGTCATTGAGGTTTCTCTTATTGTAAAAGCTCGCACCTGCGCATATCAGCATGAAGATACTTGTGGCCACCCAGAAGAGGACGGGGAAACCTAACATCATCACAAAAGCCCAGTAACCGTATGGGATCATCAACAGGCCGAGGACAATCAGCCACATGTAGGTCCGGTTGATGTTGCCGACTGCTTTTCTCATCGATTGGCGGATATAATGGTCGTTTACTATCTCCTGCTTCTCAAGCTTCTTCTTCAGCGCGGCCATCTGCTCACGCATAGTCTCCAGATCGAAATCGTTGTTGTTCATCTTGTGTGAAATTTAATTGTTTGACATTTGTTTGAGTTGCTCTCTGATGCGGAACAGGCGTACGCTGACGTTTTTGGCCGAGATACCAACTATTTGTCCTATTTCCTCGTAAGAGAGGTCTTCGAGCCACAGCAGGACAATAGCCCTGTCGAAAGGTTGCAGACGAGAGATGCGTTTGTGGAGCATGTCCACCTGGCGGGTGTCCTCGTCGCGGTCCTCAAAGAGGTTGATGTCCATGGACAACCGCGAGGTGGCGTGCCGTCGTTTCTTCCTGTCGATAGAGATGCAGGTGTTGAGGGCGATGCGGTAAATCCACGTCTTGATGTCACTGCGATGCTCGAAGCCGTCAAATCCTTTCCAGATGTTGACCAATACCTCTTGGAAGAGGTCGTTCACTTCATCGGCATCTTTCGAGAACATGTAGCACACGGTGTAGATGGTGCTTTTGTGTTCTGCAATAGTTTGCGCAAACTGTTTTTCCAAAGTTGTCATTGTTGTCTGTTCCGATTGATTTTCACACTTTAGACGTGACAAAGGTACAAAAACTACACGAAAATTGAAAAAAATACACAAAGGAACAATATTTCTTTCAAAGTCACAAAGGATTTCACTGTTCATCAAAAAAGTGATGAACACTTGTTTTACACAATATCTTTAATTCAATGGATCCATAATTTGTATATGTTTAATGCTTGTAATCCTGAAAAATACATATTTGACGATTAGAATTTGTTGGTAATGTGTTGAATTTTAGCGAAATAAATTGAAGATATAGATTAAGCCGATTAAGACCTGCTTAATATTTTACTGCAAATGACAGAAGTAGGGTGCGTTCTCAAAGGGTCTTGTGTCGCAGAAACAAATGGCCAAGGTAGTATCATCAAGGTGTCGTCACCATGTTCTTGGGTTACAGTTGGCTGTATTTGATTGGAACACCGACGCCACAACTACTGGCAGTTGTAACAGTGACCAGCGAACACTAACAATCGCTACTCTGTTGCATCGGCTATCACAGGTTAACCACCGTGTTGCCGCTGAAAGCGAGGCCGCAGGAGGGGTTGAGCTTAAAGTTCTGCAGGTAATTCTTTCGTGCTGTTGTGTATTTGCTCAGCGCATTCAAAGGTGTAGCGTATAATTCTGCGGGAGATTGAGGCTCTCCGCCGATTCCGATGACGATGATGACTGGCATTTTGCGTTCGTTCGCAAACTGTTTGTAGTTGGCGATGTTTTGGTCGGAGGCCCACAACACGTACTCTTTTTCGTCTTCTTTGCTCCAATGCCTGCGGTATTTGCATTCAACGGCAAACTCCTCACCTGTATCTTTCTTGCGGAACACCATGTCGGGACCGAGACTGCGCTCAGCGAAACGTTCGTGGTTGAAATAATCGTTGACACGTTCCACAAGCACATAGTCCTTTTGAGGGAAAAGGCTGCAGACAAAATCTTCGAAAGCCTTGCCCATGCGCATGCGCTCCTCGCTCTCGTCAGTATTTTCTGCTGGGGTGGGCGATCGTTCAGAAGAATTCGTGGGAAGTGACTCTTCGGCCGGTTTGTCAGCCAAATTTGCCGCCGTTGCCGGTGAATCCTTTACGGAGTCCTTTCGTGTCAGTCCGACGACACCAACCAATAGTAATGCTAAACCAATGATAATAAATGCTATGTACATCTTTTTCATGATAAAAGTGTTCATTAAAAATATATGTTCAGTGTCTCTTCTTTGCTTAGTAAAGCGGTTTCACCACTTCCACACGCAAACCGAGAGCATTGATCAAACGATAAAACACTCCTACACTCGGAGTGACAACACCATTCTCCACTTTGGAGATATACGACTTCGTGGTGTTGGTCCTCCGGGCCAGTTCTGCTTGAGTCACCTTCGCTTCTTTCCGTGCATCCTGAAGAATCTGCCCGGAATAGAAACTATAAGCGGCTTCTTCAGCCTGAGCACGCTCGGCTGTTCCTTCTTTTCCGAACTTGGCATCGAGCACAAGGTCGTAGTCAACGATTTTGTGATTGTTTGTCTGCATAATATGCCGTATTGTATCTTCTCCTGCACTTTTTCACTGAGCGTTGCCATGAACGCCTCAAAATATCCGCCATATGTGAATAGCTTTCGTTTCATGTTGCAAAATTACACAAAGTTGTCAAATCTTGCAACTTTTTCTGTGTTTTTTCTGTGTTTTTATATTTTTAGTTCATTCTCTGTCTTTTCAACGCTTTTTTGTTAGGTGTATCTTTGTTACATACACTTTTCCAACGGCCTTCTCTTCCTCTGCCTGCTGGCGAACATAAAAAAAAGAAAAACCAGTCACTGTCCGGTGACTGGATATGTACGAAGTGTGGCCCCCTATAAGGTTGGCAGATGTCCAGATGCTAAAGTATGCCCCCGGACTCGACGTCCAAGACGTCTCTGCCCTATAACCGTTGCAAAGATAGAATAAATAAATCAAACAGGCAAGGAAAAATCAGCTTTTTTACTGATACGTAAAAATATCTATCAGATTTTCTATGTTTGTAACATTTTATTCGTAATTTTGTATCCTATTCGTTCATACAATCATAACCTATGACAAAACGCAAATGGACAACCGACGAGGATGGACGCCTGAAAGAAATGGTTCTCTCCGGCGCCTCCCTCTTTGAGATAGCTGATGCCCTCGACCAAAAACCGACGAAATCCTCGAACACCTCTTGTCGGTGCTCGAACTCATTGACAACGACATCGATGGCCACGACCGAAAACTCATTGAAGATAAACTCCTCGAAATACGTATGAAGTTACTATCCTTTTCATAAGTCCATTTTTGAAATTATTCTTATCTGTTTTTTGACTATGTTATTCAACCTATTCTATATTTGATTTCAGAAAATCAATAAAGCCCGACATACTTGCCTTTATTTCGTCCGCTGGCGGTATTGGTTTATAAGCAAGCATGCCTAGTTCATGCTCGTAGGTTGAGCTTAGTTCTTGCCAGAGCTTGTCAAAGTTATTCAATAAAGGGGCGGAAATGGCGGGGGCGGTGTTCCATCCCTCTGGCTCTTCAAACATTGCCTGGTCATGGCGGATTAACTCTTTGAGATGACGGATGAAGTCCCCGTGCAAGTATTCCTTCCCTTCAATGGTTCTTAGCAGAAAGTGCAAGTCGTAGAAATGACGTATCTTCTTTCTAAGTCCGACAACCGGATTAGCCGTAAAAGAATAACGTAGAAGCGAAACGGTTTTCTCACAAATGGTTCTGCGCATATCCAAGACATTCAACTCGAACGGGTGCATGCCGTATTTCTCCATCTGTTCCTGTAAACCTCTTTCTTCAAAGAACTGCGAAATGAAACTGCTGATCTTCTTGCGCTCAAACGGGTAGGGATTGGCAAAAGAATTGATTTCTACGATGACGTAATTGCCGAGCAGTTGCATCTCCGGGACAGATGCAGCATATACGCTGTCATACACATGGTAGGTCTTACGATAACGGGAGCCTTTGCTCGTCTCACCTTCAATAACCTTTTCCGGAAGGCCTTCTGTCATCTCTTTGTTGACGCGGGATATCAGGTTCTTGATTTGATTGGGGCTCATTCCGCTGGTTAGTACGGCGATGTCAATATCTGAAGAGAATCGGCTTATCAGACCGTATCCCTTGGACAATGAGGTGCCGCCTTTCCAGACCACATCTTCCGCATGCTTGCTGTGCGACAGTTGCTGAAGGATGCGGGTTATCCAATAGTCTTTCTCCACATATACAGGCAGGATGCCAAGGGCATCTGATGTCGCCCTGATGGCATCGGCAAATAATTCTTTGTCCTGGTCTAATGTCATGTAATTCTCCATTTTTTTAATAAAGGATTGTCGGAATTAATCCCCACCTTATAGTATGTGACGGGATTCAAGCTGTCATATAATGATTGTGTGTAGTCTGCTCCGAAAATACCGTCCAGTATGACTCCTGCCAATGCACGTGTCATGGGCGTATAGGCCAGGGCAAGAACCTTGAGCCTTTTACATGATTTTCCGCTTAATCCCTTGACAAGATGGCTCAGACGTTGAAAGGTGATGTTGACATCGCTGTCGGGGATGGATTTGATATATTTCAACGCATCGAGCCACTGAAGCAATGGTATGTCCAAAGGCTTGATGGGGTTCGGCTGTAAGATGAAACGTATCTCATAACTTCCGCGCCGCTTCTTGTTTCGACGGATGTTCGTGCCTATCTCAATAATGTTTGAAATCTGCGTTGTCAGGCCCAGCTGATTGAAAACCGAGTAGCCCGTCAGGTAGCCAATGACCTTGCCGTCCTTTGTCAGCAAATCCTTGACAATCTCTTCTGGGCTGGGTTTTAACTGGCCGAAAATGGTCTTTCGAGGCTTATAATAACGGCCCTTTGACAGTTTGGTAATGATTCCTTTTTCTACCATACGGTTGAGATTGCGGATGACAGTGGGTGTCATTTCCGCAGGAAATCCCAATTCCCGGTACGTAAATACGAAGTCGGACCGAAGTTGAGACACAACGCCTTCTATTTGTTTGGATATCATTTGCTTTTTCCTTTTAGCTGGGGCAAAGATAATTATTTTGTCTTGTTTTTGTGACACAAAACGGGACAAAATTGTAAATTGTCTGCTATTTTTAACATTTAGCGTGGCCAAGAGAGGCGATTTTCGGCCATTTTTTGCACAAATCACCGCTTTTTGAGCAATTTCGTGCCCAAAGCCGGAGAAAAGTGTGTAGCAAAATGTCGAAGTGTGTAGCAAAAATGTGTAGCAAAAAATGTCTTTTGACGTCACTTTCCGTACTATTTCTGTCACTCTCGTCACGATTTTTACACTATTTTCCTTGTCGTAACGATTCAAAATAGAGACGCTTTTTGCTTCTAACTGCCTGATAATCAGGGCAAAATAAAACCCCGTTCAGGAGTGAACCATCGCGGGGCTAATGAAAGGAGGAGTGGTACCTCCAGGAATCGAACCGGGGACACACGGATTTTCAGTCCGATGCTCTACCAACTGAGCTAAGGCACCATTTCTTTCGTTTTGCGGGTGCAAAGGTAAGGATAATTTTCTTTCCCGCAATGAAAAGAGACGAAAAAAACGTACTTGTTAAGGTTTATTAACAGAATAAAACTTTTTCTCTCTGAAACGGCAAAAAAAATTTGGAATATCAGAATTATTATTGTATTTTTGCCCAACGATTAAACAATTACTCATTAAAACATTCGAAAAACCTACGATTATGAAGAAAATTTACATCTTGATGGCGATGGTTCTCTCATCGCTCGCAATCAATGCCCAGCAGGTGTTGCACTTGAGCACAAGTAATGGTACTGCTCTTGATAAATATGACGGCCAGGAGTGTAAGGTGAATGTCAACCGCTACCTTTTCCATGGTTGGAACACCCTGTCGTTGCCTTTCGCTGTGAGCGAGGCTGAGTTGAACGAGGCTTTCGGCGCCGACTGCCGTCTGGAGCAGCTTGTGGGTGCTGAAGAGTCGAACGGCACGGTGACGCTCTTCTTCCAGGACTGCAAGTCGGGCGGCGTCCAGGCCAATATGCCTTACATCTTATATTATACGGGCGAGAACGGTTCAAAACGCCTTGCCAAGACGGCTGTCGTTGACAACAGCGCTTCTGTGATTTGGTTCAACGTGAAAGGCAGTGCCGACCGCATCGAGATGGTGGGCGCACAGCGTCATATCAACGAAAACGGCCTGTATGGCGTGCTGGCTGTTGACAACGCCGAGGCGAAGTTCGTGGCTGTTGACGAGGCTAAGAGCGGATTCTATGCCACCCGTTGCTATGTGAAATTGGATTCGGGCGCTGAGAAGAAACTCAACACCATGCACCTGGCTGCCAACGAGGTCACAGGCATCAGCCAAGTGGTGGCATCGGGCGCCAAGGTGGATGTGTACAACATCTCCGGTGTGAAGGTGGCTTCCGGCATGAGCGCCGAACAGGTCAACAAACTGCAGCCTGGCATCTATGTGGTCAACGGACAGAAGGTGGCCGTGAAGTAATCTTGAAGAGACAGTAAACCTTACTTATAAGGGCAGAATACCTTTGTCGCTGATGATGAAAGCACGGCGGCAATCGAGACAGGCGAAAGATTCCTCAATGATGGGATCTTTCGTTTGTTGTGTATGTCCAATCACTTGGTAGAAGTCGGAGAAGTGGGGCGCGAAATACATCTCGCTCACATCAGCCCACATCGGTCCTCCCGTGGGGTAGAAACCGCCGCGCGAGCGTCCCACATCACCGACGGCTCTGATTCCCTCGTCGGTGGAGAGCATCCGGTTCAGATGCCTGGCGTCTAAAGTTCCCACCGCTTCCTGATGGCGCTGATACCAAGCCCGGTTCACCCCCGCGTGGGTGAAGAGGTACCGCTGACCGCCCACCTCGGCTTCGTAAGCCAACTGAAAGAGGTCTTTCTCTTGCAGGAAGAGTTGTTTAAACGTGGGAGCCATGTTGTAATCGTAGCGCGAACCGCCGGCCACTTCATAGAACGCCTCCGACGCGTAGTGCATGTCGTGGTTGCCCAACAGCAGCGTCACCCGCTCGGCGTTCTGTTTCTTGTATTCAATGATTTCGAGGAAGTTGGCATGCGCTTTCCGCACCGTGATACCCTCGAAAGAGTAGGGGTCCAGATAGTCGCCAAGAAAGATGATGTGGTCGTAGGCATCGCTCACGCTGCCCTTCCAAAAACTACGTCCGTGGACATCGGGAATAACCAATATCGAATTAAACTGCTCCAAAAACTTACGGTTTGATGTGAAAAATAGTTAAATAATAACAGATTCTAAGCAATTTGCTTGCGAGGGAAAATTATTTACATTACTTTTGCAGCGTGTTTTTCATAGTATTAGATTTAAGGTTAACAAAGAAGGTTGGAGTACAGCGGTACTCCTTTTTTTTGTCCTTAACTTTCCTACTTTCTCTTTTTCTTTTTCTTTGAGAAAAGCGACCAGCCGCCTTTCTTCTTGTTCGTGTTCTTCGGACGGTGAAATTTCTGGTACAGTTTCCATACGAGGATGGCTCCGTCGATGAATCCGGCACCTTTCGACATCACGCCCATGAATCGCTGCGTAGGCAGTTGCTCACCCTCTTCTTTGTGGAAGAGCGTCTGCGCCTTCGCTTTCATCTGCTCGCTGTCTTTGCGCAGTTGCTTGCGCAGTTGGCTTTTCCGCAACCGTATCTCGTCGAGCGAAGTGTATCGCTGCGGGGGTATCAATTCGTCGGTCATCTCTATTCGTTATTAAGTAACAGGTTGGCAAGGAATTTCACAAGCGGTTTCTCAATCCAGCTCTTCCGTTTCAGAAGCACTAGCACCAACACCAGCAGGTAGAAACCGGCCACGATACAGAATGCGCCCACTGACCCTACGCAGGGGGTTAGAGCATGGGCGGCGGCGAACGAGAGGAAGATGAGGATAAAGATGACCATCAAAGCCAGCACCAGAGCCAGCGTGGCAGCGGTGAGCAGGCGCACAACTTTTTCAATTACATCGAGCTTCACGTACTCCGACTGAAGCCCGATGTAATGTTTGAGCACATCCACGAGTTGCGAGATGGTCTCAATGTTTTGGTCGTTTGAAAACATCATACCGCGGATGCGTTAATGTGTTAAACTAAATCCTCGACGTCGTCTTTGATGTCGTCCACGAGGTCGTCCACTTCTTTGCGGCTGATTTTCAGATTATGCTTCTGGCAGAAGTCGTTCACTGTGTCAGCGATGCGTGAGCGGGTGTCAGCACCCTTTTCAGGAGCGAGGAGCAAGCCCAGGGCAGCTCCGGCGATGGCGCCACCTAAGAATGCGCCGATGTAACCTAATGCTTTCATGTCTTGTTTGATTTTAATGGTTGAACATAAATAAAAAAAGTCGTTTTTGTTTTTCGAAAGCAAATTTATGAAAACTTTTCCATTCGGAGCACTTTTTTTGACGCTTTTTTTGTTAAAAAAGTTGTAAAAGCGACATTTAACAAACTTTATGCTCAATTTTACGCGTTGTTTGCGCAAATTTGTGTAATTTCGCACATCATTTCAAGTATTGTTTCATTTAATAAAATATTTAATCTGATTGATTATGAAGAAGTACATGGTTTTGTGCGCAGGTATTTGCTTGGCACTCACGTTCACCAGTTGTGGTAAGTCAAGCGAGAGCGCTTACCGTAAAGCTTATGATGCTGCGATGAATCAAGGCACACCCACGAACACCAGTTACAACAACTCTGGTTACAACAACACCAGCAGTGACGACATCCCTGTGGTGACGCCTCTTACCGACCAGCCTGTCACTGACACACGTGTCACCGACAACAACGACAATGTACCCGTGCGTACCGAGAACCTCACCGTGGTGAGCGGCTCCGGTCTCAACAGTTTCAGTGTTGTGGTGGGTTCGTTCTCTGTCAAAGCCAATGCAGAGGGTCTGGTGCAGCGTCTGCGCTCACAGGGTTATGGCGCACAACTGGCCTACAACTCGGGCAATGGCATGTATCGCGTGGTGGCCACCACTCACGGCGACAAGTCGAGTGCCGTAGCCAGCCGCAATGCGCTGCGCAACACCTATCCCGACGCTTGGCTCCTCTACAAAGGCTATTAATAGCGTGGGGCGTATCTTATCTATAGATTACGGAAAGAAACGCACAGGTATAGCAGTCACCGATCCCCTGCAGATTGTTGCCGGGGGATTGGCGACTGTTTCAACGTCTGACCTTATGCGTTGGCTGGCCGATTATGTGGCTCGCGAACAGGTGGAACTCATCGTTGTGGGCGAACCGCGCCAGAACAACGGCCAACCCTCGGAGAATTACCAGCGCGTGATGCAGTTCGTGGCGCAGTTGCAGCGTCAGATGCCACAGATGCCTGTCGTCACCTACGACGAGCGTTTCACTTCCGTGTTGGCCCATCAGGCCATGATCGACGGCGGACTGCACAAGAAAGCCCGGCAAAACAAGGCATTGGTCGATGAGATCAGTGCCACCATTATTTTACAAAGTTATCTCCAATCACGAAAGAAATGATTTTACCTATTTATACCTACGGACAGGCCGTGCTGCGCAAGGTGGCCGAGGACATTACCCCCGATTACCCCAAACTCGATGAGTTCATCCGCGATATGTGGGAGACACTGGCCGAGTCGGAAGGCATCGGACTGGCAGCGCCGCAAGTGGGCAAGGCCGTGCGTGTGGTGATTATCGACCTCGACCTGTTGTCCGAGGATTATCCCGAATACAAAGACTTCAAACGCGTCTTTATCAACCCGCATATCATCGAGAAAGACGAGACGGAGACCGAGACGATGGAGGAGGGCTGTCTCAGTCTGCCCGGCATTCATGAGCGGGTGACGCGTCCCACACGCATCCATGTGAAATACCAGGATACCGATTTCACCGAGCACGACGAGTGGGTGGATGGCTATCTGGCGCGAGTGATGCAGCATGAGTTCGACCATCTCGACGGCCATGTCTTCACCGACCGTATCAGTCCCTTGCGCAAGCAGCTCATCAAGGGCAAGCTCAAGGCTCTCCTTCAAGGACGTGTACAGTGCAAATACCGTGTCAAAGTTCCGCTCAAACGGTGACTTTTAGGGGCTTTTTAGAGGTGAGAGGTAAGTTTAGAGGTAAGGGGTGAGAGGTAAGAGATATGTTTCAGGGGCATGGGGCATGGGACAGGGAGCAAGAGGTTTGTTTCTCTAAGGTGAGTTATGGATTCTAAGGAATATAGGAATCAAGGAAGGTCGGCCTCACGGCCGAGGGTTATGTCTGCGACGCTACATGAATGTGCATAAATGGCCACAAATTATTCATGAATGAGTCCACTTCAATAAGTGATTCCAAGGGCGTCAGCCAGCTCCCCTCCCATGTAGGGGAGGGGTTGGGGTGGGGGAAAAAGAGGTAAAGGGTGTGGGGTAATTTTAGAGGTAAGGTGTGAGGGGTAAGAGAATAGAATAGCTTAGATGGCAGAGGCAGATCTCTGTTTGGTGAGCGAAGCGAACACAGATAATCGCAACTCTGTTGCGTAGTGATGATGCCGG
>CAMJFC010000062.1 GCA_946404865.1 uncultured Prevotellaceae bacterium | reverse complement strand
GATGATGTTCTCCTTGCCGTACTTGTTGCAGAGTGCTTCGTAGATGGTGTTGTATGGCTCGGACAGGTCTTCGGCTTTGTTCCCTTGCCATGTGTAACTCCAACCACCGTTGAGGCAACGCATTTGATTGGCATTGGGACCCGTCAGCAAGATTTTCTTTCCTTTGGCCAGCGGCAAGATATTGTCTTCATTTTTCAACAGCACTTCGGCTTCCTCGGCAGCACGAAGGGCCTTGTCGGCAAACTCTTTGGAACCGAATTTCTCATATCCTTTGCCGCCTGTGTTGGGTTGGTCAAACAGTCCAAGGCGATATTTCACACGTAGGATGCGGCGCACGGCATCGTCGATACGGCTCATGGGCACCTTCCCCTCATTCACCAGTTCCTTGAGCAAGATACAAAAATCCACACTGTATGGGTCCATCGACATGTCGATGCCGGCGTTGATGGCGATGCGGATGGCGTCTTTCTTGTCCTTGGCTACCTTCTCACGGGTGTAGAGGTTGTTGATGTCGGCCCAGTCGGTCACCAGCATACCGTCCCACTGCAGGTCTTCCTTCAGCCATTTGGTCAGATACTCATAGCTGGCATGCACGGGCACACCGTTGATGCTGGCAGAGTTGACCATCATGGTCAGCGCGCCGGCCTGGGCGGCACACTTGAAGGGCTCGAAATATTTCTCGCGCAGCATCTGCGGCGACAGGTAGGCCGGTGTACGGTCCTTGCCGGTGAAGGGGGCGCCGTAGGCCATGTAGTGCTTCACGCTGGTGGCCACGTTCCACGGTCCCAGGTGGTTGGGGTCGTCGCCTTGGTAGCCTTTGATCTCGGCCTCTACCATACGCGCGTTGACGATCGGGTCTTCGCCGAAGCTCTCCCAGATGCGCGACCACCGCGGGTCGCGGCCCAGGTCGATCACGGGGTTATACACCCACGGGCAGTTGCCGGCACGGCTCTCGTAGGCTGTCACCTCGGCACCCGAGCGCGCCAGTTCGGTGTTGAACGACGCTGCGATGTTGATGGGCTGGGGGAAGAGCGTGCCACCCTGTGTGTAGGTCACGCCGTGGTTGTGGTCGAGTCCGTAGATGTCGGGTATGCCGATATATTTCATCGACTTTTTCTGTATCAGCTGTATCCACTGCTGCCAATCGGCCAAGGTGGCGGCACGTGTGCCGGGAGCATTTAACAACGAACCCACTTTATACTTGGAGATGCAGGTGTCAAGCATCGTTTCGTTCAACTTCCACGTGCGTTGTGTGCTCCCTTCATAAATGTCTAACGCATAGTTGCCCAATTTGTCGATGATTTCTTCATCGCTCATGAGGGTAAAGGCTTTTGCCTCTTCAGGTGATGTACCAAACTGCTGCAACACCTGGCGCACCTTCTCACGGTCCACCTTGGCATTCTCAACAGTCATCTTTCCCAAGAGGTCGAGGTTTAACTCGAGCATCTGGCCCACTTTTTCGTCAAGCGACATCTTTGAAAGCGTCTTTTCTATTTTTGCCTCTAATTGGGCATCCCGCGGAATGGCAGGTTTTTGGGCGGCTGCCGTCATGATGGTCAGGCAGAACCCCAAGGTCAGAATTTGATGTTTCATTGTTAAGTATTTAGATTGTTTAATGTTCTTCTCTCACCATATAGACAGCGGTCTTGACTGGCTTGCCGTTGGCATCGTTGGCGGTGGTGTTGATCTCCATCTTGCTGTCCGACGGGTCGATATATACGGCGTTCGACAGGCGGCCTATGGTCGAGGTGGTGGCATGGTCCTCTTCTTTTTGCATGGCGGCCACCTGGGCTTCCGTTTCTGCTATCAACCGTTCCACACTGTCTTTCGTCTCCTTGCCGTAACTGATTTGACTCTTGTCGAATTCGTATCTGATGCCGGGCTGATAAATGCGTATCAAGGAGTCGCCTTCTAATTCCCATGTGCCCAGCAAAGTCTGGGTCAGGTACAACTGCCCGGTATAGACTGACGAGGGGTATGCTTGCTTGACCACATGGGTGAAGGAGTGGTTGCGCCTGAACTCTATCGTCTCGGTGTGGTCGGAACTCCCCCCATTATCTATCCATTTGCCTGTCAGGTCGCGTTCTTTCATCCTGCGTCCGAAGCGCGATTGACTCTCTACGTACTGTTGGAGCTCGGCGTCGGTGATGCCCATGATGAACTTCAACTGGTCGCTCGTACGTTTCCATTCACGTGCCACATCAGAGTAGTAGTTTTGGCGGTAAGGTGAATGGGCTAAGAAGAATTTCACTTTTTCCTCTTGCAGCACACGTCTGAGGATTGTGGAGAGGTTGGTGCCGATGATGTAATTGGGCGACTCCATGAGATGTTCATATTGTTCTTCGCGCGTAACGGGCTCAATAAAGACCTTATTGCTATTGAAATAGTCTTGTATCTTGCTGCGGCCGTAGTAAAACTGTTGTACGAGGTCGATGAATTGGGGGTTGTTGATGTTCTTCCATCCTTCCTGACCGCTATGGAAAATCTTCTCTTTCGAATTGTCGAAATAAAAGTCGTCCGTGCGGCTAATGTAGTGATATATCAATGCCAAAGAGTCGAGGGGAATGCTATCGAGGTCGTTGATGTGATTGATGGCGTTCTGAGTGAGCTCAGAATACTTCTTTTCCATGTCGGCCGCATCGTTCAGTATTTGCGAGTTATTGTCAATGTCGTGGATTACCATCATTGCGGTCTGTCGGCCGGTGGCTTTGTTTTGGCGCTGCTCAAGGATGTGAGCCGTACCGAACGTCAGGATGATGGAGATAGTGGTACCTATCACAGTCAAAAGGAGTTCCTTCAGAATCCCTTTCTTCGACAAATTACGCCCGAACTTGGGCATCTTAAATTTTATATTCATAGATAAAATGGTAATAACCCTCAACCCTAATCCCTCAACCCTAATCCCTCAACCCTAATCCCTCAACCCTAATCCCTCAACCCTAATCCCTCAACCCTCAACCCTCAACCTTTATCCCCGTATAGCTCAAGAACTGATTGACGTCATAGTTCATGATAAGTTCATCAGGAAACTCCGTTTCTTCTATCAAGGGCCATAACCGTTCATAATCAGCTATTTGGAAGGAGATGTGTGCATCGCTGCCTAATATCAGCGGCACATCATATTGCTTGCACAACTGCAAAATCTCAATATTGTTGTCGCGTGCCACAGATTTATGACGTGCAGGCGCAAGGGAATGGTTGTTGATTTCAAGAAGTGTATGGGTGTCGCGCGATGCTTGAACCAATCGCTCAAAATCCAATTCGGCCGACCCGTCGCCGGGATGACTGATAAGATGAATCTTGGGATGATGCATCACTCGTATCACAGCATCTGTATTCTGTTCTTTCGTACCGCCTTGCCAACAGACTGCGTGGATGCCGCCGATACCGATGTCCAAGCGGTTCATGTATTCCTCGTTCAAATCAAGTGCACCTTCGGTGTTTAAGATGTTAACCTCACAGCCCATCAACAACCGGATGCCGTACATCTCACGCGGCACCACAAACATATTCTTAAAGTAAAGTTTCGGACAAGTGCCCGGTATGCTGGGTCCATGCTCGGTGATGCCTAACAGCTGGATTCCTTTTTCTGCTGCGGCATGGGCCATCTCCTGTAGCGAACTATAAGCATGTCCCGACGCCACCGTATGCGTATGTACGTCTAAAAGTATCTTTCTATCTCTCGTCATAGCTGATTGCCGTTAGCAGCTGCAAAGGTAAGGAATAATTCTGAAAAGGAGGGCTGAAACACAAATTATTTTACAGCCTCAGTCAAAAACAACACTCCCCCAAATAGATATGTCCCTTTGTTTCTATGTCTATCAATCTCCAAGTCCATCTGTCAAAATAAAGTTTTCGTGATTTTTACGCTACAAATATTTGTTATTCTAAAAAATAATCTGTACTTTTGTGCAAAATTTACACAAATCATCTATTAATTATGGAAGAAGAATTGAAGTATCATTACAAATACCCGCATCCGAGTGTCACAACGGACTGCATCATCTTTGGTTTTGATGGTACAAAACTCAATGTCTTGCTGATAGAGCGTGGTATTGAACCGTACAAAGGATGTTGGGCCTTTCCGGGAGGATTCATCAAAATGGATGAGTCGGCTGAGCAAGGCGCACTTCGTGAACTGCGTGAGGAGACGGGACTGCAAGGGGCTTATATCAAGCAGTTTCATACCTTTTCCGACCCCAATCGCGACCCAAGAGAGCGCGTCATCACCATTGCCTATTATGCGCTCGTGCGGATGCAAGAAGTAGTAGGCGGCGACGATGCGGCACGTGCCGCGTGGTTCCCATTGGATGACGTACCGAAGTTGGCTTTCGACCACGACCGTATCTTAAGGGTCGCCGTCAAGGAGCTACGGCAACAGATACATTTCGAACCGATAGGCTTTGAACTGCTTCCCGAGAAATTCACAATCAAGGAGTTGCAACTCCTTTACGAGGCTATCCTCGACGTGAAGTTCGACCGCCGCAACTTCTATAATAAGATGCGACACCTCGAAATACTCACACAACTGGACGAACGGATTTTCAACTCGCCCAAGAAAGAGGCTTTCCTCTTCAAATTCAATCCCGCTAAATATCAAGAATTGAAACAAAAAGGATTCCGGCTGGAGTTCTAATCATATAACCAATGACCATGTATAACAGACCTTTTGCACCTAATATCATTTCAGAACTGAAAGAGAACGAAATATTTGTCTTTGGCAGTAATCTCGCCGGCGCTCATGCGGGCGGTGCCGCACGTGTCGCAAACGTGCGGTTCGGTGCTGTCTGGGGACAGGGCGTGGGACTGCAAGGGCGGTCCTATGCCATCCCTACCATGCAGGGTGGCGTTGATACCATCAAACCCTACGTTGACGAATTCATCCTTTTTGCTAAACAGCATCCGGAATATACGTTCCTCGTCACACGCATCGGATGTGGTATCGCCGGGTTCCGTGAAAAAGACATCGCCCCGTTGTTTAGAGATGCGCTCGATGTCAATAATGTATTGCTGCCTGATTCTTTCGTCCGAATCCTCTCATGATATACGACCAGGAACAACTCCTTGCCATCAATGCCGCTAACGGTCATTATTTGGTGCTTGCACCGCCCGGATGCGGCAAGACTGATATCCTCTCCGAGCGTATCGCCAGAGCGAAGGAACAGGGTGTCAACTTCGAGGACATGCTCTGCCTGACGTTCACCAACCGCGCTTCACGGGGAATGCGTGACCGCATTCGTCAAAAGGTGGGTGTGGAGGCCTCGCAGGTCTTCGTGGGCAATGTGCATCGCTTTTGTTCCAATTTCATTTTCAATAACTCGTTGGTGCCTGAGAACACGTCGATTATCGATGAGGATGAGATGACTGACATCCTGTTGAGTTTCGACCCGAGGCTTTTCATGAACCAGCGGGGACTGCCCGATAAAAATGCCGTCAAATTCGTGGACGACCTCGATGCTTACATCACCCAGCGCGACAGTAACCACCCCGACGAGGCTGTCTATCTGCCGAAAGAGTTTGACGAGTATTACAAAATCGTCAAATATGCGAATGACGACCCACAACAGGTTGACAACCAACATAAAATCATTCGCTACACGCTGCTCTACAGACAATATAAGAAAGAGCGCAATCTCATTAGCTTTTCCGATATCTTGGTGATTGCCTATGAGGCACTGCGAAAGGACTCAACAGGGGAGTATAAACGTTATCCGTGGATTCAGGTGGATGAGGTCCAAGACCTGAATGCTTTGCAGATAGCTATTATCGACTTGTTGCTTGACTCCGCTCACCCTCACACCGTCATGTACCTTGGCGACGAGCAACAAGCGATTTTCTCTTTCCTCGGGGCAAAGCTCGGACAACTGCAACGGTTGAAGGAACGTTGCGCCGGACACATCATGACTCTTGGCACCAACTACCGCTCGCCAGGTTATCTCTTGGAGGTCTATAACACCTATGCCGAAAAAGTGCTGCATGTGGATCCGGCCATTTTGCCACGTGCCAACCAACAAACGGCGCACAACCGGAACGATATGATTCTCACAGGCAACCCCTCCGTCGAATACGAAGAGAAACGCTTGCTGAAGATGATTGACTATTACTTGCGATTTGAGGGTGAGCGTCTGGCCGTATTGGTGCCAACCAATCAGGCTGCCGACCGCATCAGCGACCAACTGAACAAGCAGCATGTCGGACATTTCAAAATATCGGGTGTCGATATGTTTAAGTCGAAGTCATATAAGACGATGTCCTCTTTCTTTGCCGTTCTCGCCAATGAGTTCAATATCATGGCATGGGCCAGAATTGTCCATGGCATCGGAGCTCTCCTGACAGCGGAGAGGGCAAGGGCTTTCGTCTGCAAGTTGAAAGAGTTGATGATGACACCGGCCGACCTGTACCATACACAGTCGTATATCGCACGTTTCTGCGATGATTATATGCGACGCGAGTTCGTCTTCTTTGACACAGAGACGACGGGTCTCAATGTGTTCGAAGACGATATCGTGCAAATCGCGGCTTTCAAGGTTTGCCAGGGCCGTCGGGTGGAGGGCTCCGATTTCATCATTTTCCTGCATACGGACAAGAGTATTCCTCCCAAACTGGGGGCTATCGACAACCCGCTCATCCAAGCCTATGCCGACAACCCTCACTTCAGCCGCGAGGAAGGACTTCAACGTTTCCTCGATTATATTGGCGACCGCCCCATTCTCGGACATAATGTCAACTACGACTATCGTATTCTGCAAAACAATGTGTGGCGGACGTTGCACCGGAAAGTGACGTTCGAAACATACGACTCTTTGCGACTCATCAAATGTGTGGAACCCAACCTCAGGATGTACAAACTCGACTCCTTGCTGAAAGAGCTGCATCTCGAAGGGAAAAACTCACACTTGGCTGATGAAGACATCGCTGCCACCAAAGCCCTTGTCGATTATTGCTATCAAAAAGCACTTATGGTGATTCCCGATCAACGGCAGTTCACTGATCATGTGGCTGTGAAAAATATCGTCAAGCGCATGATGCTTGTCAAACCGTTCTTCGACCGTATTGCCACATACCTCGACCTGGTGGTTCAACCCGGACATACTCTTGCTGACGAAATGAAGGCGTTGCACGACGAGTTGGTGGCGAAGGGTCTGATCAATGACTTGGGCGATAAGTTCGACATCTTTTTACAGTTTATCCGAATGGAGTGGGAGAGCGAACAAGAACCGCTAACCTTGCAAGAACAAATCTTCCGCCATGCCAACGATATGACGGCAAGCGTCAACGAGGGTGATTTGGTCAACTCCGAAGGTCTGATTCGCGACCGTGTCTTTATCATGACCGTCCACAAAGGGAAAGGATTGGAGTTTGATAATGTGATTATCCTCGAAGCCAACGACGGTACCTATCCTTTCTTTTCGGTCAACCGTGTCTTGGAGGCTCCCCAACGCCATACCAAGAAAGAAGTGCTGCAGGCTCGACAGGAGTTGCAAGAAGATGCCCGAAAATTCTACGTAGCGCTCTCCCGTGCCAAAAAGCGCCTGTGTGTCAGTTTCACTTACCTCAATTCCTCTGGTTTCCAAACCCGCCTCACACCTTTCATGGCTTCCATTCGTCAGTTTTTTGCGGGGGATGAAAGATCCAGGACATAGGTGTCAACTACCTTTAACCCAAACGTAATTTGTGCAATATAACACGATTAGAAATTATGAAAACCCCAACGAAATTCAAAGAGTACATCTGGCTCATCAACACCATTAGGAGGGCCAGGAGAATCACATTGGCCGAAATCAACGAGAAATGGCTTGAAACTGATATGAGCGAGGGCGTGGAAATCGCACGGTCCACGTTCGCACGACATAAAGACGCTATCGAGGATATGTTCGGCATCTATATCGAGTGCGACAGGAAAAATGGTTATCAATACTATATCGGCAACGACAATGTGCTGCATGAGGATAGCATACAGAATTGGATGCTTTCCACGCTTGCTGTCAACAACATCGTCAGCGAGAGTCTGTCGCTACAAAACCGAATATTGCTCCAACCCGTTCCTTCCGAAGGGGAATACCTCAGAAAGGTGATCGACGCCATGAGGAAAAATGTGCGCATCGAGGTCGATTATCGCAAATATGGTACGGATAAACCTAACCATTTGGATTTTGAACCCTATTGCATCAAACTGTTCAAGCAACGGTGGTATGTGCTCGGCCATTTCCACAGGAATGCAACGGAGGACCGCGAAGAGAGTGATTATTTCGGGGTGTTCTCTTTTGACCGTATCGTTGACATGCGACTGACAAACGTGAAGTTCAAAATTCATTCTGATTTCAATGCGCAGGATTTCTTCAGCGAGTGTTACGGTGTGCTTGTGGATGATGGCACCTCTGTTGAGCGTATTGTGCTGCGGGCTTACGGATATGAGCGGTACTACTTGCGCGACTTGCCGGTTCATAAGAGCCAGCGGGAGATAGGGCAGGGAGAGGATTTCGCCGATTTCGAGTTGTACATGCGACCCACAATCGATTTCAGCGGCCACATCATGAGCCGAGGCAACATGCTCCGTGTGCTCTCGCCTCAGTGGCTTGCCGACGAAATCCGCGATATGCATGCCGATGCCGCCAAGATGTATGAGCCGGAAGAGAACGGTCAGTGATGAAGTAATACCTTCGTTTCCAAGAAAGAATCATCGAAGAAGCGTTTTTTTGCCACTTGTCCCACGATTTGATACAACCTTGATGTAATTTTGCACCGACATGGAATAATCTTATCTTTCAAACGTTTTCGAACCCTATCAATGATATAGAATCTATTCATCTTTTTATCTTTAAACCTTTCAACCTTTAACATGAGAGTATATTTCAGCCTTGACTACCTTGGGGGCAATGCCTATCTGGGAATGGATGAGCAACCTGTCATGATGGACACTGTCGTGACAGACCTCAATCAATTACTTAACCTATTGGAGTTGCACCTGGGACTTCATACTTCCCACCCGTCGGATTACGAACGGTTAGTATCTTACTATAAATGCGTAAGAGATTATATGAAAGCGCATGAACGCGACACGGACAATCAACTCTATGGCAGTTATACCGTATCGCCGCTCGCCACTGCGCGTGAGATGTTGAAATGGCGCGATGCGTTGGCGGTGTGTGGATGGACACATGACACGCCTGCTGGCAGTCGCAGGATGAAGGTGCTGCAAGGTGTAGAACAAATTTTCGCCAAACAAGGTGATGTTGACCTGAGCAAGAGGTTGTGTGCAATCATGGCTCGGCTGAAGGAAAAGAGAGGGATGATGAAAGATATCTCGTTCATCATCCCGTTCCCCTACGAATGGCTGCATCCAATGCTGCAACGGCTTTTTACTCTTGCTGTTGCTGATGGGGCGAATGTTGAACGGATAGCAACGCCCGAAATTGCAGGTGACAATAACCTGGCTCGCCTGAAACGGATGATGACTTCGGATGATGCGCAGCCGATTTCTTTCAACTTCGATGATGACTCTGTGCGGATATGGCATTTCAAAGACGAAATGACGGCCGGGGAGTGGCTCGCAGCGCTCGATGATGCAACATTCGATGTCATCGTTCAGTCTGACACGAAATTGACTGATAATTTCCTCCACATGATGGGAAAGAATGTCACGGGGTCGGCGGTGTCAAACAGCACGCCACAAATCATCCAACTCTTTTTCACCGGCATCACCATACACGCGCGCCCGTTCTATATAGAGATGCTTTTGCAGTGGCTCTATTCGCCTATGCATCCTCTGCCCGCAAAATTACGCTACCGGTTGGCGGAGCGATTGACAAGCACCGGTGGATGGAATTCGAAAGAGACCGACGAACGCAACGCGAACTGCTACCAGTTGGTGAACGGATGGATAGACGGCAAGGAAGAGGCAGAAAAAGGAGAACCGATTGATAGAAAAGAGGTAGAGAAGCGAATGTTTCAGGCTCTTGTATTTCTGCCCGATTTTGAAGGTGGAAATGATAATACGCTGAAAGTCGAGAATTTGCATGCTTTCCTTCGTGAATTGGGCGGGTGGGCACGTCAAAGTTCTATTTCCTTAGTACAAGAAAACAGCAGCGATACGCGCATCATGCAACTCAACCGACTAGTTGAACTCTGCGATACGCTCAAGGGACTGACCGATGACTTGGCTCCCCAAGATACCATCGCATACAGCGAAATAGAGAAACACTTATCATGCCTGTATGAACCGACAGAGTTCGTGCAATATCAGGCGCAGACGGCATCCAGGCAAACCGTAAAAAAACCGGGGCAAATCGCGGCTAAGGCTGACCGGGTGTTGTGGGCTGGATTGTACAATTTCGAACCGATGATGCCTGCCACGCATTTCCTCACACCGACAGAGACTGAACAACTCAAGGACTATATCCAACTATGGGATGCCGATGATGTGAGAATGGTTCAGCAACAAACGATGCTGCTGCCACTTCTGTTTTGCCAAAAACAAATCTCGTTGGTGACGGTGGAGCATGTGGATGATAAGGAGGGTGTCAACAAACATCCGCTCATGGTGCGAATCGAAAAGCAAGTGGCCAACCACCAGGAGTTCACCGAATCACCTGCCTTCAAAGACAATGATTATCAGCCGATTGCACCGCTGACCAATAATGCGGCCTGTGGCATCAATGGGCCTTACACTCAAATACAGCGGAGCGATTTGATACAATGGCGTAAGCATGAAAGTCCGACATCCATTGAACAATTGATACAGAATCCACTCGATTATGCGTTGGAGAACATCGCTTATATACGCGACAACGGACAAAGTGACCTGGCCAATCTGGCACGGACCAAAGGCAATGTGGCCCACGGGGTGATTCAAACTCTTTTTTATGTTCCAGACGACACAAAGAGCGGTTATGCAGATGCCATAAAAAATAGGGTGGAACTCTCTTACAAAACGGCGTTCAACAGTGTGGTGGAAACAAAAGGGGCGATATTGCTGTTGTTGGAGAATGCCATCGAAAGAAGACAACTGTTTGACCAACTCAAAGACTGCATCGACCATTTGATTGACATAATAGAGAAAAACAAATTGCATGTGGTGGCATGTGAGATGCCCCTCAACGGGAATACGCTCGGAATACCTGACGATGTGACACCACAAATGCACGGCTATGCCGACATGGTGCTGGCAGACGAGAATGGAAAGCATGTCATCTTCGACTTCAAATGGACGACTTCGAGACATTACTATCAAGGACTGCTGGAAAAGAACCATTCGTCGCAGCTCGCCATCTATGCCGAACTGCTGAGCGAACTGACCGAAGAAAAAACAATGCCCACAGCGTATTTCCTGATGCCTGTTGGACGGTTGTACTCTACTGTAGAATTCAAAAGTTATTATGCCACTAAAATTGATGTTGAAGCAGGATGTGAAGGTGACATCATCAGTCAGATTTTGGCTTCATACCGGTACCGACGCGATGAAATCATGTCGGGCAAGATTGAGATGGGCGAGGGATGGCCACTTGAAGAATTGGACTACTACAACGACACAGAGTCTCACTGTCTGCTCCCTCTCAAACCCGACTATTACGATGAGAACGTCAAAGCCGTGAATAATTTCAGCAGTTATCAGCAACTTAAATCCTAAAATGTCATGAAGAACGTTACCTATATCAGTGCCGGCGCCGGAAGCGGCAAAACATATACATTGACCAACAAACTGGCTGAGCTTATCTCGAAAGACAAAAACGACCCTGAGCACGTCGAACCGGAACAAGTCATCCTGACCACCTTCACCATCAAGGCGGCCAATGAGTTCAAGGAAAAGGCGAAGGCGGAACTCTACCTGCGAGGCAAATACGATGAGGCGGCCCGATTGGACCATGCCATGATGGGAACCATCGACAGCGTGGCGTCGCAACTGATACAAAAATACTGGTACACCATCGGCATGCCTCCAAAACAAGGGGTAATGGACGATGATGCCAAAGCGGTGTATATCAACCAAAGCATCGCGAATATCCCTACAGATGGTGACCTGGCGTTCTTTGCCACATTTCGGAAGGCTTTCGGGGTCGTCGGAAGTGACTCGCGACCTGACCATCACTTTTGGAAAAACCACCTCAGAGACATCGTTGAGAAGAGCATCAGTTTTGATATTACCGACTACGCAGAAAGTGAGAAGTACTCACTTGACATTCTCAAGAATCTGTGCAAAGGCACCAGCATACGCTTCACTCCTTCTGAGCGTGTGGCTGTGCTCGAGGCTTTCTACACCGAAGTGGAGGGATGCCGTGAGTCAGGTAAAAAGACAAGTACGCTGAAGGCGATAAATCTGCTGCAGAAAAACAGCAAGAACATGGAGGATATAGAATGGTGTGTAGAGGTCGGAAAAATACTGAAAAACGCACCAGCTGTACCAAAGAATGCTGTTCCATTCGCGATACTTGAAGATGCCAAACAACGTGTGGCCGACCTTTGGCGTAGCAAGGAAGTATATGACATGCAGGAACGCTACATCAAAACCATTTTCAGACTGGCTAAAGAATGGAATGAGGAGTATAAAGCATATAAGCTAAACAAACGTATCGTTGACTTCTGCGACATCGAGCACTATATGCACAAACTGCTGCAGGACAAGGAGGTGGCAGCAGAGATAGGACGCACATATACGCATCTGTTCGTGGATGAGTTCCAAGACTGCTCGCCCGTTCAGGTGAAGATTTTCATGGCACTGGCTGATGTCGTCAAACAGAGCTATTGGGTGGGCGACACCAAACAGGCTATTTATGGCTTCCGTGGAAGTGACACTGAACTGACGAAGGCAGTGGCCGATACCATCACACAACGGAAGGGTGACCAGGGCTGCAAGACCGAAACACTTGAAGAGAGTTGGCGTAGCGTGCCGGCATTGGTGGAGGTCTGCAACAAGGCCTTTAAGAAGATATTCCAACCTGTCTTTGGCGAAGAGACGGAACGCCAAGTGCCGCTCAAGTCGGCCATGCAACTGCACCCGGAGAAGTTTGATATTCCTTTGAGCAGCAGACCGGAACGCCCGTTGCGCTATCTGAATATTACTGAAAAAGTATCGGCAAGGTCGCCCAAACTTCAAGTCGCCGACACAGCCCTTTATATCAAGAAAATCATCGAACAGGAGAACGTCAAACCCTCTGACATCGCAGTGCTCGCCAGATATGGTTATAATCTGGACGGGATACAATCGGCATTGTCACAGCTGGGGATTCCATGTGAACGTGAGACGATGCTGGACCAGACAAGCAGAGCTTGTCAGTTGATGATGGCGCTCACCGCGTTGACGGTAAACGCACACGATGACTTGGCCAAGTCGGTCATTGCTTACCTTACACAAGACAACATGGGGGTAGGGGCTATCATTGATTCGAAATTGGAATACAACCATACTCCGAAAGTAGAACGCAATCCTTGGCTCGGCGAGGTGGAGATGATTCGCAGGGTCAATGTGATACGCTCGCGTGTCATGTATCAAGGGATAGGCGCACTGATGGAGACGCTGGCCGTGGAACTCGACGTCAAGAATATCTTTGAGCGGTGGGATGAATCGACAGAACAGTGTATGGCTGATATGAAGGCACTCATCACTACCGCCAAGGCTTATGAGCAACGCAGCAGCGACTTGGCATTACCGGCTACCCCCTCAGGATTCGCGTCTTTCCTCGAAGGTCATGAGGTGAAGTTGCCCATCGATGGCAAGGGCGTGCTCCTTTCTACCATTCACGGTGCGAAAGGACTGGAGTGGAAGTATGTCTTCATGCTCATGGACGAGACGATTGACTCCATGAAAACGTTGCAGCGCGATTTCTATGGCATTCATCATTTCCACCCCCTACAGCCTTCTGCTGACAATCTCTATCCGAAGATGAGCATCCGGCTGCTGTCATGGATTTTCGGGACGCTGAAAAATGTGCCGGATAGTATCTCTCAATGCTTATTCGCATCTGAACATTATGAGGCGTTGAAAAAACATATCTTGGCTGAGAGTGCGCGGTTGCTGTATGTGGGCATGACAAGGGCCGCAGAGGTGTTGACGCTCGTTCCTTGTATCTCCGGCAAGGAGTTTGACTGGTTCAAAGACGTGGGACTCGATAATGCTGGAAAAATAGATGGGAGGGATGTCCTCGGGGTCGGTGTCTCTTTCGATGTGGTGAACATTGAGAAGAAAGAGGAGGAGTCTTCTGCCGTTGTCACTCCGGTTGACTTTCGCCATCTTGACTATTATTCAGCCCAACCTTCGGATGCTCCGTTGCGTTCTGTTTCGCCAAGCGGGGTCAAAGGCAAGACTGACAAGGTTAACGTGGCGATGCGAAGTGGGCAATTTGTCAAGATACAATCAGCGAAGTTGCACGGACGAAACTACTCTGAAGTGGGAGATTGTATTCATAATGTCTTTGCGGTTGTCGAACACTTGGACATGGAGGAGGTGGAGCAACTCATCCAGTCGCATCAGATGGACGATGTGATTCCCGATGCCAGTGAGGTGGTGCGTGCTTGGGACAATCTTCAAGGGTATCTGCGGAAGGAGTTTGGCGAACCCTTGGCTGTTTACCACGAACGCCCGTTCCGCCAGAAGAAAGAAAACGGTCAGTTGGTTGTCGGCACCATCGATTATGTCTATCAAAGTCAAAAGGGAACTGTCTTAATCGACTTCAAGACGTTCCCGCAAGTGGAAGCCATTACCGACCCCGTCTCGCCGCATTATGCCGGCCTCTATGCCGGCCAGCTCGATGCTTACACTGACGCGCTTGAAGCGGCAGGCGAACATGTCATCAATCGCTTCATCTACTATCCCGTCAGCGGAATGCTGGTGGAGGTAGGACGGCCTGATGCCCAAGAAGATGATGATAACAATCAACTAATAGATATTAGGGAAAGAATCATGTAGTTTGTCAATATCTTTGGTGAATGAACTGATATGGGTAATGCTGACAAGGCATAAGTCTGAAAACATGAGAAAAGGAGGTAAACACAAATCATAGGTGTTTACCTCCTTCTCGATTCATCAACATTGCCTTGACACAGTTCAATTTACACGGCCTCATTTGAGCTTAATCAGATATTGCCATGCACGAAGATACTTCTGCAGCCGGTCAGCATCTTTGTCGCTGATTTCTTTCAATCGTCGGATATCCATATTATCCTCCAAATCGGCAATCTTTACTTCTCGGCCTATCGTGTTTTCTGCCGCTCTACGCACAAAGTCCTCATAGAGCTCGCCCTCATGCTTCGTCACGGACAACACTCCGTTGATGATTTCTTCAGGGAATCCCTCTTGTCGTAAGTATTCTGCTGTTATCGTTGTGTCCTCTATGGTGTCATGCAGCAATGCCACAATTTTAGCCCGAGGGTCTTTGCATCGCTCAGCCACCCGTATGGGATGCATGATGTATTCGCGTTCTGCTCTGTCTTTCTGTCCTTCGTGTGCTTTGATCGCTATTCTAAGTGCACGGTCATATAATTCGTTATAGTTCATGTGTCTTAAATTATCTGATGAAATTCATGAATTGAGGACGCTCTTCACGTTTGGGTGAGGTGTTGCCGCTGGCATGGATTTTCTCCAATAAGAATGCCATGTTCGTGGCCAGAGTGCGCATGGTCTGCATACCCTCGGTATCCAGCTTTACTTCTCCCTTTCCTGCTCCGTAGGCGATATTCCAATATTGAGAGGTGACCACAGGCATGTTCATCATCTCAAACATCATGTTCATGGTCTGGAGTGTGGCTGTTGCTCCGCCGCGTCGGCAGACGGCCAAGGCCGCTGCTGGCTTATTCTGCACTAGATGGCCGGCTGAGAAAAACAGGCGTTGCATCAATGATAGAATACCTCCGTTTGGCTGACCGTAATAAACCGGGGTTCCTACAATGAGCGCATCGGCTTCTTTCATCTTTTGGGTGATAACAACACAAAGGTCATCATCGAAGACACATCCTCCACCGTTGTTTTCTCTGCACCCTCCACAGTTGATACACATGCGTACGGGCTTGCGACCTATCTGAATAATCTCGGACTCTATGCCGTGTTTCTGCAACTGAGCCTCTATTTCCTTGAGGCAGCAGAATGTGTTGCCGTCGGGTCGTGGACTGCCGTTGACAAGCAATACTTTTGGCACCTTTCCGTTCGACTCTGGCGTTGGTGTTAGCTCTGCTTCACTATCCAACAATCCTGCGTTCTCTGCATTGGTCAGCATGGCTGAAACAGGAGCGCCAATGGCCGCACTTGCTGTTGTCAGTGCGGTCTTCTTAATGAAATCTCTTCTGTCCATCTGCTCAAATGGTATGTTATTCGAATTTTATAGGGTTATTCCTCCTGATTATTTCTCCAACGTTTCAACCACTTCTTCCAACAGGCTGATGATAGGTAAATGCTGCGGACAGGCTCCCTCGCATTGGCCGCATTGTATGCAGGCCGATGCTTTCTCTCCTCCAGGACGCCAATTATATTCATTACGTGCCTCGCTGAGTTGGCCATACATCTTGTACACGTTCATCACAGCGAAGATCTCAGGGATATGTATGTTCATGGGACAGCCGGGTGTGCAATAGTGGCAGGCTGTGCAGGCAATGCCGGCAAACTGCTGCAATGTGGTGGTTGCCGATTCGAGCACACGATGCTCTTCGTCGGTTAGCGGCTGGAAACTGCTCATAACCGATAGGTTGTCCTGCATCTGTTCCATGTTGGACATACCGCTGAGTACCACCATGACATTGGGCAGCGAAGCCGTGAACCTGATGGCCCATGAGGCAAAGGAAGCATCGGGGTTGGCACCATGCAAGATATCCTTTACAGGTTGGGGAGGGTTGGCCAGCTTGCCACCCTTCACGGGTTCCATTACAATCACGGGTTTGCCGTGACGTGTGGCAATTTCATAACAACGTCGTGAACAGATAAACGGGTCATCCCAGTCCGTATAATTGATTTGGAGTTGCACGAACTCAACATCGGGATGGTCGGTGAGGAGTTGCTCGAGATGTTCTGGCGTGGAGTGGAAGGAGAAACCGTAATGTCGGATGAGTCCGTCTTCCTTCAATCGTTTCATGTAATCCCAAATACCGTAACTGTCGAATTTGTCCTTGTTGCCCTCGTCGATGCCGTGAAGGAGATAGAAATCGAAATAACCAGCCCCAGTTCGTTCGAGACTTACCTTGATTTCGTTCTTTGCTTCTTCCTCACTCTTGGCGGCAAAGTCTGAAGCGTTCAGTTTGTCGGCTAAATAATAACTGTCACGGGGGTAACGGTCGCAGAGTGCAACCTTGGTGGCGGCTTCCGAACCCTCATACACGTAGGCAGTGTCGAAATATTTGCCACCAGCTTTCATGAAGGCATCCACCATTTGCTTGGTCTGCTCCAGGTCAATGTCTTGTGTTCCTTCAATTCTGGGCAGTCGCATCATCCCGAAGCCCAATCTCATACAGTGGTCTATCAGTTGATTATTCATATTAAGTAGGTGTAATTGCTTTTTTTGATGATTATTCAATCTGAATGCAAATGTACACAATTATTCTTAAAATCATGACTATTTGGTCAAGAAAAATGATTGTTCTTTAGCGAAGGAGTGTAAAAATCGCAGAATTATTGCTATATTTCCTCTAAAAAAAGCCAAGACCATGCTTATCTTTGCGGTGGAGAAAC
>CAMJFC010000061.1 GCA_946404865.1 uncultured Prevotellaceae bacterium | reverse complement strand
TGGTAGGGGATTCGTTTTTCTCCTAAGAAGCGGCAGCCGTCTTTGGTAATCAGCACGTCGTCCTCGATGCGGATGCCACCGAAATCCTTGTAAGTTTCCAACAGGTCGAAGTTCAGGAACTCCGCACAATGACCGCTCTTGCGCCAGTCGTCGATGAGGGCGGGAATGAAGTAGATGCCCGGTTCATCGGTAACCACAAAGCCCTCTTCAAGGCGGCGGCCCATGCGCAGGCAGTTGGTACCGAACTGTTCGAGATTGGGGCGTGTCTCCTCGTCGAAGCCCACGTAGATCTGTCCCAGTCCCTCCATATCGTGAACGTCCATACCCATCATGTGTCCGAGACCGTGCGGGAGGAACAAAGCGTGGGCACCGGCCTTGACTGCCTCTTCGGTGTCGCCTTTCATCAAACCGAGAGCTTTCAGACGGTCGGTCATCATACGGCAAACGGCGAAATGCACATCCATGTATTTTACGCCCGGACGTGCCACCTCGAGCACATAGTCGTGGCAGTCTTCCACGATGCTGTATATTTCTCGTTGCCGCTGGGTGAAATGTCCGCTCACGGGGAAAGTGCGTGTGTGGTCAGAGCAATAGTGCTCCTGGGTCTCGCCGCCACAGTCGCAAAGGGCCAGACGACCGTCTTCCAACAGGTCGTTGGTGGGGATGCCGTGCATGATCTCACCATGTTGGGTGAAGATGGTAGCGAAACTCACCTTCGCGCCAAACGAGTTGGCCACTCCGTCGATAATGCCCCCGACGTATTTCTCCGACAGTCCGGCACGGGCGGTACGCATGGCTGTGGTGTGCATCTCATAACCGATACGCTGGGCTCGTTCCAACTCCACAATCTCCTGAGGCTCTTTGGTCGAGCGCATCTTCACCACAGCTTGGATGAGGGTGAGCGATGCGGCGGCACGTTGTTGCGAGGGATGGATGCCTAACAGGTCGTGTATCTGTATCATCGTGTCGTGCCGGTAAGGGGGCAGGAAGTGGATGGTGCGCTTTTGCTGTAATGCCTCGTTGCAGACCGTTTGCAAGGCACGCATCGGAGCACTGTTGGCTACGCCCGACTGCGCAGCCATGTCGGCCACACTGTCCACAGCCCCGTACCACACAATGTCCTCAATGTCGATGTCATCGCCGAGGAGCGTATCCGTGTCGTTATCTACATCAATCACTCCTACCAGACCGTCGCGCTTCTGTCCGAAATAATAGAGAAACGACGAGTCTTGCCTGAAGGGGTAATAAGCATTGGCAGGATAGTTGCATGGCGACTCGTCGTTGCCGAAAAGTATAATGACGCCGTGACCTGTCAATTGTTTCAGTTGGGCTCTACGGCGCTGATAAGTTTCTTTACTAAACATGGTTTGAATGATGTGTTTTTAGGTGATAACTGAAAATTTTTTGCAAAAATAGTACATTTTGTGCATATTATGGTTTATCTTTGCATTAAAAATGTTTAAATCGCTCAACTCTTGCAAACAGTTCGGATGTGAAGCGAATACGAATAAATGAGATGATGTGTAGGTGCGTGCTATGAGCAAAGAGCAGACGACGATATTCAAGGGTATTGCCATATTGATGATGTTGGCATTCCATCTCTTTGTCGGTGCCGATATTGAGGAATGGTGCACGCCATGGGTATATGTCGGCGACAAACCGCTCGTGGGGATGTTGGCACGTGCTTGTTATCCCGTCACTTTCTTCTTGATATTCACGGGTTATGGATTGTCGTACCTGTTTGACCGGGGACGACTGACCTTTGCCACGCAAATCCGACGATTATTGCGGTTGTACATCTTCTATTGGGTGGTCAGCATCGTCTTCGTGTCTATCGGCATGGTGGTCGATCCGGCGAATTATCCGAAGAGTTGGTTGCATGTCGTGGCCAATATTTCCGCCGTCCATTGCACCTACAACGGCGAGGCTTGGTTTCTCTTCCCCTATATGCTGATCTGCCTCTCATCACCCTGGCTCCTGCGTGGTGCGATGGCTGAACGGCACAAGTGGCTCAAGGTGGTATTTGTCGTATTCTACGCTTTCTGTTTTCTGGCGTTGAAATGGCTGGTCGGACATCATCCTGAGTCTGTCATAATCAGACAAGCTCATCATTATGTCGTCCTTTTGTTCTATTTCTCTTTGGGTGTGTTACTCTACCATTGGATTGCGCTACGGGGCAAGGCATCTCTTCTTCCCCGTCCTTTTTCTCAGCCCCTTGTTGCTGGTTGCTTACTCTTGTTGCTGGTTGCTGTCAAGAGTTGTTTTAATGTGTCACTGATTGATGGATTTTACGCTCTGGCTGTCATCGTTTTGCTGTTGCAGTTCTCATGGCGGGGTGGGGTGGGCCGTGTCCTTTTCCACATTGGGAAGCACTCTACGGCCATGTGGCTCACACATACTTATTATGCGGTTTATCTCTTCCCCTGTTTCATCCATGCGCCCCGCTATCCGGTTTTGATTTTCCTTTTGTTGGTGGCTGTGTCATGGCTTTCGGCTTTCCCGTTGGAATGGTTGTCACAAAGGGTGGTGGCTCGTGTCTTCTCAAAATGATAGGACGGGTAAATATTTCATTTTTTTACTTATTTATTTGCATACAACGTAAATAATGGTTACTTTTGTCTGCAAAAGCGCTGATTATGCAATTACTGACGGGCAGCAAGCTGCAAGATGGAAAATATACCATCGTCAAATTCCTCGGACAGGGCGGATTCGGCATCACTTATCAAGCCAAGACGGATAAGGGTGATGTCGTGGCCGTTAAGGAGTTCTTTATGAAGGATTCTTGCATACGCGCCGATGACTCCCGACGGGTTTCTGTCCCATCAAAAAGTGCTCAGGCTGATGTGGAACGCTTCAGACTGAAGTTCATCAAAGAGGCAAGGCGGCTTCAGCAACTCGACCACCCCAATATCGTGAAAGTGTTCGATGTGTTTTCAGAGAACGACACCGACTATTATGTGATGCAATACCTCGATGGCGGGTCGCTCAGCGACAACGTCAAACAGTTTGGACCGATGGACGAGTTGACCGCCAAAGAGTATATTCTGCAAGTGGCCATGGCGCTGAGATATATGCACCAAGAGAAACATATCTGCCACTATGACGTGAAACCGGGTAATATTCTGCTCTCTGGCGGGAAGGCTATACTCATCGATTTTGGACTCTCAAAAAACTACGATGACGGGGGGCAGCAAACAAGCAGTACTCCCGTGGGCATCAGTGCCGGCTATGCGCCACTCGAGCAATATCAGCAGACTCTGCAAGAGTTCTCGCCCGCCACCGACATCTATGCGCTTGGTGCCACACTCTATTTCCTCCTGTCGGGGAAGAATCCGCCAGAGGCCAGCGTGGTGCTTGAACAAGGATTGACCTGTCCAGTCAAGATGATTCCACCCACATGGAATGCCATTCAAATGGCTATGATGCCTGTGCGGAGACAACGGTTGCAGTCCATTGACGCTTTCTGTTGGACACTTGACCCCTCGGGAACGCTCTCGCCTGACAGACAGGTGAAGACGACCCAAACGGAAGGTGACAACGATGAACGCCAAACGGTTACTGTAGAGCAAGTGGGTGGACAGATGAACGGTCTCTATGAAGGTCAACAACAACCCAACGGACCACAGGCTGGTTATCAACCCGCTTCAGGCTATCCGCCAAAGACGTGGATGGTTGAGTCGATTCTTGTGCTTATCTTCTGTTGCCTGCCTTTTGGCATCGTGGGTGTTGTCTATGCCTCCAAGGTGAGTGGTTTGTATGCCGCTGGTCACTATGCTGAGGCTGAGCAAGCCAGTCTCGATGCTGAGAAATGGACAAAGTGGGGCTTCTACACCGCTTTGATTGTCTATGGCATACTTCTCCTTTTACAGTTAGCTGCCGGTCGTTAGTATTATCTATCTATTCTATATTATGGAAATCTATATCATCGAAAATGGTCAGCAACGTGGACCATTCACGCTCGAACAGTTGAGATTTATACCCATCACACCCGACACCGAGGTGTGGAAAGAGGGCATGTACAACTGGGTGAAGGCTTCCGAAGTGCCAGAGCTGAGAGAACTGCTCGATGCACAAGGACAAACCCCGTACGGGCAAAGCGGACAACAATATGGACAACCCTATGGCGGTCCTCAACAGCCCTACGGACAACCTGGTGGTTATCAACAACCCTACGGGCAACCAGGTGGTTATCAACAACCCTACGGGCAACCGGGTGGTTATCAACAACCAGGTTACCAACAACCCTATGGACCTCAGGCTGGTTTTCAATCCGCTTCGGGCATTCCGCCGAAATCATGGCTGGTAGAGTCGATACTTGTGCTCATCTTCTGTTGTCTGCCTTTCGGCATAGTGGGCGTTGTCTATGCCTCGAAGGTGAGCGGATTGTATGCCGCTGGCCGGTATGCCGAAGCCGAGCAAGCCAGTCAAGATGCCGGGAAATGGACCAAACTCGGGTTCTTCCTCGGACTGGGGTTCATTTTACTTTATTTCATCCTTGGAGCGTTTGTATTACACGAATACCGTTGGATGTTCTTGTTGTCTTAACTGAACCTCGGGGTGGGGGCTATGTGAGATTAGTTACTCTCTGAGATGCGTAAATACGTTTTAGCAATTGTGGCAGTGTTGTTGTTAGGCTATGTCTATTACGCCTACGACCCGTCGCACAGTGAACTTTTCCCGAAATGCCCTTTTCGTTCGCTCACGGGGTGGCTTTGTCCGGGATGCGGTTCGCAACGTGCCGTACATCAGTTGTTGCACGGTCATGTGGCTGCCGCTTTCCGTTACAATGCGCTCATGGTCATGGCTGTACCCTTCGTCATGGTCCTTTTGCTGGCGGAGTGGAAACGGCGACGATGGCCTCACTTTTATGCCTCGGTCAATCATCCATGGGTCATCCTTGCAGTGGCTCTGATGGCTGTCGCATGGTGGGTAGGAAGGAATGTGATTTCATAAAAAACAAATGCCACGCTCGAAAAAGCGTGGCATTGTTGTGTATTTGGCAGACCCTCTTATTTCTGAGGCGGTTGCTGATATTGTGTCTGCTGTCCATAAGGCGGCTGCTGCCCATAAGGCTGTTGGGGCTGTCCGTAGGGCGGTTGCTGCGGTTGTCCGTAAGGCTGCTGCGGCTGTCCGTAACGGGGCTGCTGGGGACCGTACATCGGCTGGGCACCATAAGGCTGACCCATACCGGGCATACCGTCAGGATACTTGGGCGAGGGACCAAATTGGTTGGTGAACGGCTGACTGTCCTGGCACCAGAACACAATCAGAATGATGCCGATAATGGCTGCGGGGATGGCCACCAACAGTGAGATGACACCCGTGCCGGCGGCGGAATCGATGTCTGCCCATGTCGTAGCATTCTTGGCTTTGAAATAAGTGATGAGAGCCAAAATCTGCATGATGACGGTCAGGGCAAGATAGATGTAAACAAGTACAGGACCACGGCCAGTGTCATGCAGGCGGCGAATCATCAGCGGGGCGGCGACTAACCACACACAAATAGTGAGGATGGGACCTACAATGGGGATAAAGTTAAGCACAATGTTCACAATGACAATTGCCAAAGCTGTCCACCAAAACTCCGACCGGCGTGAGCGGCCTTCCATGTCTTTGATACGACTCAGAGCCAGTTTCACCGCTGACCCGAAATCCAATTGAGGAACTACGTTTGCCATAATAAAAGTTGTTTTTTTAGTTAATAATGTGATTAATAATTATAATGGTTTTTTACTTTTTGAATTTTCCTTCCCCCTTTTTACTTTTTTACTTCTTAACTTTTTTATTTTTATTCAAGAGGTCCGGTCTAAGCCGTCTCGTTCGTTCCAGGCTTTGTTCCATCTCCCAATCCTTAATCTTGCCCTCATTGCCACTCAGTAGGATTTCGGGCACTTTCCAACCCTTATAGTCGGCGGGGCGCGTATAGATGGGGGCGGACAACAAGTCATCTTGGAAACAATCGGACAAGGCGCTCTGGTCATCGCTGATAACACCAGGTATGACCCTCACGATGGCATCTGCCATCACCGCTGCGGCCAGTTCTCCTCCCGTCAACACATAGTCGCCAATGCTAATCTCGCGGGTGATGAGGTGGTCGCGGATGCGTTGGTCGATACCTTTGTAATGTCCGCAGAGGATAATCAGATTGCCCTTCAACGACAGTTCGTTGGCGATGTGCTGGTCAAACTGCTCGCCGTCCGGCGAAGTGAAAATGACTTCATCGTACTCGCGCTCTGCTTTCAATGCGCTGATGCAACGGTCGATGGGCTCACATTGCATGACCATGCCCGCAAAACCTCCGTAGGGATAGTCGTCCACACGGCGCCATTTGTCAGTGGTGTAGTCGCGCAACTGATGCAGGTGTATCTCTGCCAAGCCTTTCTTCTCTGCCCGGGCCAGAATGGACTCATGTACGAACCCCTCTATCATTTCGGGCAGCACGGTGATTATGTCAATTCTCATTTGTTTGCAAAGATAGCAAATAAAAGTTAATTACAAAACTTTTTCTGCTTTTTTTGTTCATGTTTTTCAGTTTTTGATAGGAACTCCCTTCTTCATGTACCATGGCAACCGTTTATTGTCCTACGCTCTCGATGCGAAGACGCTGGATGCCTGCTGGCACTCGAACTTCTACGGTGTCGCCCGCCTTCTTGTTGAGCAAGGCTTGCGCGATGGGCGATTTGATGGATATCTTACCTTCCCGCAAGTTGGCCTCATGCGGACTGACGATGGTGTAGGTCATGTGTGCACCGGTTGCCAATTGGGTCATTTCCACTTTGCTCAGCAACCCCACATGGTCGCCCGCAAGTCGTGACTTATCGACCACGCGCGCATGCTCAAGCACCCTTTGCACAAAACGAAGTCGTCCCATCAATCGTGCCTGTTCACGTTTGGCGGCATGATACTCAAAATTCTCGCTCAAGTCGCCCCTGTCACGGGCCTCGGCGATGGCCTCTCTCACTTGAGGCAGTTCCACATGCTCCAGGTGTTGGAGCTCGGCTACCCATTTATCGTAGCCTTCTTGCGACATATATTCCATTGTCAATTTCTTTTTATATCTCCTTTTATCTCCCTCCCTTTATCTCCTTCTATCTCCTTTTATCTCCCTCTGTCTCCCTCTATGCCTTGTTGTTGAAGCACGCTCTCAGCCTCATGCAACGCCCTGGCGGTGTTGCCCTCTGCTTTCGGACTGCCATTAAGAATGATTACTTTCATCGTCATGTTTCCTTCATAGAATGAATAAACGGTGTCGTTTCAGAGCGCAAAGTTACACTTTTTTCTTTACATCCAGACGCGCAAAACATCGTTTTTCTGTCTTTTTTGTGCTTTTCAATATGATTTCTGAAAATAATGGTTATCTTTGCATAAAAATATCAATACATGACCCTACACCATGACTGAGCAAGAGAGAATCATCCAGTTGCGAAAAGAACTGCACGAACATAACTACCGGTATTACGTCCTCAACCAACCCGTTATCGACGACCAGGCTTTCGACCTCCTCATGCGAGAACTGCAAGACCTCGAGCTGCGTCACCCGGAGTTGGACGACCCGAACTCTCCCACTCAGCGCGTGGGAAGCGACCTCAACCAGGAGTTCAGACAAGTGGCGCACCGATATCCCATGCTTTCGCTCGCCAACACCTATAGCGAACAGGAGGTGGCGGAGTGGTATGCCTCGGTCAGAAAACTGCTTGCCGGAGAACCCTTTGAGGTGTGCTGCGAAATGAAATACGACGGACTGTCCATCTCGCTCACCTACGAGAAGGGAAGACTCACCCAGGCGGTGACACGAGGTGACGGCGTGCAGGGTGATGACGTCACAGCCAACGTGAAAACAATCCGTTCTATACCTCTCGTCTTACAGCCCACTCCAGATGGCGTGACTCCCTTCCCCGACTCGTTTGAAATCAGAGGCGAGATTCTCATGCCATGGAACGTGTTTCAACGGCTCAATGCTGAACGCGAGGAGGCGGGCGAACCGCTGTTTGCCAACCCCCGCAACGCTGCCTCCGGCACTCTCAAAAGTCAGAAGTCTGAACTGGTGGCAAGCCGACAACTCGACGCGTATCTCTATTACCTGCTCGGCGAGCAACTGCCGGCCGATGGTCATTTCGAGAACCTCGAAACAGCCCGGAAATGGGGATTCAAAATCAGTGAGGGGATGCGGAAAGCATCCACGCTGCAGGAGATATACGATTATATTCATTATTGGGACACGGCACGGAAACAGCTGCCTGTGGCCACCGACGGCATCGTGCTGAAGGTGAACGCGATGCGCCAGCAGAGGGCACTCGGATTCACAGCGAAAAGTCCCAGATGGGCCATTGCCTACAAGTTCAAGGCCGAACGCGCACGGACGCGTCTGCGCGAGGTGACCTATCAGGTGGGGCGCACAGGGGCCGTCACGCCTGTGGCCAATATGGAACCCGTGTCACTCGCTGGAACCACGGTCAAACGGGCTACGCTCAACAATGAGGACTTCATACGCTCTTTCGACCTCCATCTCGGCGACTATGTGTTCGTTGAGAAAGGTGGCGAGATTATACCTAAAATTGTGGGGGTGGATGTGGACAGCCGACCTGCTGATGCTCAGCCCGTGGCTTTTATCACACATTGTCCTGAGTGCGGTGCCGCCTTGGTGCGCTATGAGGGCGAAGCGGCCTATTATTGTCCCAATGATGCCGGGTGCCCTCCACAAATCAAAGGGCGCATCGAACATTTCATCGCGCGCAAAGCCATGAACATCGAGTCGCTCGGACCGGAAACCATCGATGACTACTACCAGCGCGGGCTGATACACAACATCGCTGACCTCTACGACATTCGGGTGGAACAAATCAATGGCGATGGGTCGCGACAGAAATCGGCCGAGAAAGTGGTTAAAGGCATACGCGACACGGTCAACGTACCATTCGAGAGGGTGGTGTTCGCGCTTGGCATCCGTTTTATCGGGGAGACATCGGCCAAACTCCTGGCACGCCACTTCAAAACCATGGATGCGCTCTCAAATGCCACGCTCGATGAGTTGCAGCAGGTGGAGGGCATCGGCGAGGTGATGGCGAAGAGCATCGTCACCTATTTCCATGAACCTGAAAACCAACGCATTCTCGACCGTCTCCGTCAGGAGGGACTGCAGATGTCGCTCTCGCAAGAGCAAATGCAGGATGCCAGTGACTTGCTCGCTGGCAAGAGCATTGTCATCAGCGGGGTGTTTGCTCAGCACAGTCGTGATGAGTACAAGGCGATGATTGAGCAACATGGTGGAAAGAATGTGGGAAGCATCAGCAGCAAAACGGCATTTATCCTCGCTGGCGAGAATATGGGACCCTCAAAACTCCAAAAAGCAGAGAAATTAGGCGTTCCCATCGTCAGTGAAGGGGAGTTCCTCCAAATGTTATCCGAAACAAACGAAACATCACAACCGCTTTCCCAATCTCCTTCGGGCTCCTCCCCATCCCCTTCAACTTCTTCCCAACCTCATCCAAGTGGCGAGGTGAACCCCGTCGCCGAAACCTCTGCTGACCCCACCACCAATCAAGAAAAAGGAAAGAAAGAGCGTGGCAATATCCACGTTCAACTGAGTCTCTTCGATGATTGAGACCTTTCGCCTTTTTTGATTGGCCCCTTTCGCCTATTCTGCGTCTTTTGTGGAAGCTAACATCGTGAATTATGCATATTATCGTATCTCAAGAAATCGAAAACGTCTGCCCTGGATTTGTCGGGGCAGCCGTTGAAGCACAAGTAAAAAACACGCCCTATTGCGAACCGCTTTGGCAGGAAATACACAGCATGGGTGAGAAATACCGGGCCACGCTGACAACGGAGAGTCTGAAGCACTTGTCGGGCATCGAGGCCACAAGGCGCGTCTATCGGGCTTGTGGCAAAGACCCCTCGCGTTACCGGCCTGCATCCGAGGCGCTCATCCGCCGGATACTTCAGGGTAAGTCGCTTTATCAGATTGATACACTGGTTGACCTCATCAACCTGGCGAGCATCGCCTATGGCTACAGCATAGGTGGGTTCGATGCGGATAAGTTTGTGGGCGACACGCTTACCCTTGGTATCGGACGCGAAGGTGAACCCTATGAGGGCATCGGACGCGGGATGCTCAATATTGCCGGACTGCCTGTCTATCGTGATGACGTGGGAGGTGTCGGCACGCCCACAAGCGACAATGAACGGACCAAGATAGACATCCATACTACACATCTGCTCGTACTCATCAATGGATACGATGGATGTGAGGAACAAGTGCGTGCCAATGCCGAATTTATCCTCTCGCTCGCAGATAAATACTGCGAGGCAGAAGAGGGGCATTACTTCATCTATAGATAAAAGCTAATAATTGACGGTCGGCATCAGCCCAATCGAGCTCATCCATCTGTTGCCGGCTCAACCACTTGTAGTCTAAGTGCTCCAATAACTTGAACTCGCCTTGGCCGCCACGACAGAGATAGGCGGTCAACTGAATGGTGAAGTCGGGATAGTCGTATTCGATGGTGCCCAAACAGCGGCCCACGAACACGTCCCAGTCCATCTCTTCTTTGATTTCACGAAGTAAGGTCTCATAACCGGTCTCGCCGTCCTCGATTTTACCACCGGGAAACTCCCATTTCTCTGAATTGTACGGCTTGTCTGAACGGCATCTCTGCATACAGAGATACTGTCCGCGGTCGTCTTGTATCACCGCTGCTGCTACGTGAATTGGAACCATGGAATGTTGTGTTTTGAATGTTGACGGGTTGTTGAGGTCTATGACCGAAAAATGGTGACTGCGAAGCTGATGAACTTGCGAATAATTCTTAATTCTGAATGGGCAACCGGCGCCAAAGCCACCGGGGAATGCGCCGCCAGAAAGCGGTGACGATGCGCCAGCGCCAGTCTATTACCTGGATGTGCCGATGATGGTCGATGGCTTTGACGGCCTTCCGGGCCACATCTTCAGTCTTGAGCATCAGGGGGTATGAGTCGCCGCCAAGCAGCTCGGTATCGACAAAACCAGGACGGATGTCGGTAAAACGGATGTCGAGATGACGTATCTTTGCCAGTTGCTCCAATGATAGGAGATAGGTGTTTTGCATGGCTTTCGTGGCGGAGTAGGAGGGGGCGACGCCCAATCCCTTCGTGCCGGCGATGCTGCTGATAACCGCGACATGGCCTCCGCCATGCTCCGCGAAATAACGGAATGCCTCACCTACCATGCGGGTGAACCCCACACCGTTGGTCGCCATCGTATTCAGTTCTATCTCTTCCTGTAATTCGGGGTTCTGCTTGCCGATGCCTGACGCATGGAAATAAAGATGCATACCTCCCATCTCTTGGATGAGTTGGCGCATCTGGGCAGGTGCATCTGCGTCGGTCACATCGATACGGGCGGTGAACACACGCTCCAGTGCCAGTGCACGGAGGTCTTCCAACCGTTCCAGCCGCCGTGCAGCCACTCCCACACACCAACCCCGTGCGATGAGTAAACGGCTCACCTCACGTCCGATGCCGGAAGAGGCTCCCATGACAATGGCTTTGTTCATCATCTCTATCTCGCCGCCTCAAACTCACGGAGGAAACGGGTGTCGTTCTCAGAGAAGAGACGAAGGTCGCTGACGGAATATTTCAGGTTGGTGATGCGCTCTACACCCATGCCGAATGCATAACCGCTGTATTCCTTGCTGTCAATGCCGCAAAGTTCCAGCACGTTAGGATCGACCATGCCGCAACCCAAAATCTCTACCCAACCGGTATGCTTGCAGAATCCGCAACCCTCGCCGCCGCAAATGAAGCAGGAGATGTCCATCTCGGCACTGGGCTCGGTGAAGGGGAAATACGACGGACGAAGACGTATCTTAGTATCGGCGCCGAACATCTCACGGGCAAAGGTCAGTAATACTTGTTTCAAATCGGTGAACGACACGTTCTTGTCGATATAGAGACCTTCCACCTGATGGAAGAAACAGTGCGCGCGGGCGGTGATGGCTTCATTGCGATAAACACGACCCGGACAGATGACACGGATGGGGGCGGTCAACTTGCCGTCTTCGGTGTGCATGTTCTCCATCACACGGGCCTGAACACTGCTGGTGTGTGAGCGCAAAAGGATGTTTTTCGTCACATCATTCGGATGCTGCGACACGAAGAAGGTGTCTTGCATGTCACGGGCAGGATGGTCGGCGGCGAAGTTCATCTTCGTAAAGACGTGCAGGTCGTCTTCCACCTCAGGACCGTCAGCCAATGTGAAACCCATACGGGTGAAGATGTCGATAATCTCATTGGTCACAATCGACAGCGGATGGCGTGTACCCAGACGGATGGGGTAGGCGGTGCGGGTCAGGTCAATATCATCACCTCCTTGTTCTTTCGTCTCGCATTGCTCGCGAAGCGCGTTGATACGTTCCAAAGCGGTCTGTTTCAACTCGTTAATCTTGATGCCCACAGCTTTCTTTTGGTCGGCTGCCACATTGCGGAAGTCGGCCATCAACGCGGTAATCTCACCTTTCTTACTCAGATATTTCAAACGCAAGGCCTCTATCTCTTCTGCATTTGAGGCCTTTAGATTGTTCACTTCCTGGAGAAGTTTCTCTATTTTTTCAAGTATCATATCCTAAGATTTGATGTGTATTCTGTCTCTTTTACGATTATTTGGGTGCAAAGGTAATACTTTTTTCAGAAAAGTGATGCACCTTTCATTTTTTTTGTGTATCTTCGCACTCGAAAAATAGAATAAAAGAAGTATGACTAACCCTTCATTCAATCAGGGGCAGATGCCAGAAGGAGGCAACCCCCAAATGACACCCACACCCGATGGCGGACGAAAAGGACTCATCATCGCCATTTGTGTCGTATCTGTATTGGTGCTTGCTCTCGGCGGGTTCATAGCCTATAAATTGTTGTCGGACGACAAAAAGACGGAGACGGTGGAGACGACCGCGGCACAGACACCGAATGACTCGTTGGCGACGGACACCTTATCGAAAAATCTATCTGAGGGCGATGGCGCCACCAATGTTGCTTCTGAAGCACAAGGACGCTCGGATGCTGAACTGCTCGGCTTCATCAAAGGGGTGAAAGAGGTGTTATTCGGATTCGAGGCCGGTTTTGGTTACACGTATTATTTCGACCGCGACGGACAACTGACATCTGTGCACTTTTTCGACCACGAATACTCGGGCGATATGACTCTGCTCCATGGAAAAGCCTTGAAAGTTGACGGCTTGTCAGGGGGGTGCGAGGATTGCGATGAACCACCAGTTGCTGAAGAAAACCATTATGTGTATGAATACAGGACTCAAGACGATAAAACGGATATCTATATTTCGGAAAACGGACAACCGTCGAAACTGTTAGGCTCTTATAACACGGATGACAAAGGACGTATTATTCGGATGAAAAGCGAGTATGCAACTCACCTTTTCACCTACGACGCCGACGGCAGGGCTTTCAACCAAGACGGGGAGGAGGTCTATCCGCCTCTCGTGCTCTTCTTCAACGAGACACCCACACTGCCCAAAAAACACACGGTGAGGGAGAAGGATGCTAAGGGGAGGCCCACTCAGGCCGACGCCTATGAGGATATGTATCACTACACCATCAAATATTGGGAATAAAAAACAAAACATATTTCATGACGAAATTTTGTGGTTTTTTATTTAGTTTTGCTACCTTTGCACCCGAATAACCACTATATATCATTTTTGTGAGAAAAGCATTATTGATATGGACGCTCGTTGGCACCCTCGTCTTGATGGTCGCAGGGTGTAAAGACACGACTAAAGCGGTGTCCACCACAGAGACAAGTGACGAGGTGACACCCGACACGCTCGCCAGCGACACACTCGCGACTATCGAGCAACCTAAGGACTCGGTGGAGAATATCATCGCGGCCACGCCTATGCCGAAAGCCGCCGATGAATTGTTCGACGATTTCTTCTTCAATTTCTCAGCCAACGAGAAGTTGCAAATGGAACGTGTGTCCTTTCCGCTGCCCCTGAATGAGAATGGCAAAAAATCGGTGATTGCGGAAAAAGACTGGAAGATGGAACCTTTCTTCACCGACCAGGGCTTTTACACGCTCATCTTCGACAGTGAGAAACAAATGGAGGTGGTGAAGGACACGACCGTCAGCCACGTCGTGGTCGAGAAAGTGTTCCTTGACCAAAAACAGGTGGAGCAGTTTGTCTTCAACCGCGAGGAGGGACTTTGGCGACTCACGGAAATCGACAAACACGCCATGCTGAAGAATGCCAACAGCGAATTTCTGAATTTCTACGATAAATTTTCTAAAGACTCGCTCTTCCAAGTGCAAAGTCTCAACGAACCTGTCAAAACGGTCATTCCCGACCCTGAGGATGACTTTACGATGTTGGAGGGGGAGTTCTATCCGGAACAGTGGGAGGACTTCAAACCCGAGGTGCTGCCTCAAGGTTTTATCTATAATATTCAATATGGTCAACCTTGCAAGGGGGGCTCACGCAAAATATTTGTCATCAGAGGTATTTCAAACAGTCTCGAAATCGAAATGACATTCCTTTTGAAAGGAGGAGAATGGAGACTCATTAAACTGATTTAAACAAACATGAACATACAAGAGAACTACGACCTCACACGTCACAACACGTTTGGCATCAAGGCTCGCTGCAAACGGTTCATTGAATATACGAATGAAGAAGAGGCTTTGCAGGTGGCCGCATGGCTGAGAGAGGATAACGACCCGCTGCTCATCATCGGAGGGGGAAGCAACCTGTTGCTCACCCGCGATTTCCCAGGTACTGTGGTGCGTGCTGATGTGCGTGGCATCGAGGCCGACGTGATGGATGAGGTCGATACTGAACACTGGGTGGTTCAATGTGGGGCCGGCGAACGGTGGGATGATGTGGTGGCTTGGTGCGTGGAACATGAATGCTACGGCGCGGAAAATCTCTCGCTCATACCCGGTGATGTCGGTGCCAGCGTGGTGCAGAATATTGGTGCCTACGGCGTGGAGGTGAAAGACTTGATGCTGATGATTGAGGCCGTGGAAATCGAGTCGGGCGAAGTGGTAGTGTTCGGAAGGGCCGACTGCCAATATGGCTACAGACAGAGCCGTTTCAAACAGGATTGGAAAAACAAATACCTCATTACCCGTGTGCTCTTTCTCATGGAGCGTCAGTTCACACCGCAACTCGACTACGGAAACGTGAGACAGGCTTTGGAACAAAAAGGGATTACCGAGCCCTCTGCGGCTGAGATGAGACAGGTTGTCATCGACATTCGACGGGAGAAGTTGCCCGACCCGGATGTATGTGGCAATGCTGGCAGTTTCTTTATGAATCCCGTGGTGGAGCGTAGTGTCTATGAAAAGTTGGCGGTGCAATATCCTGAGATGCCTCATTATACCGTGGACGAGGAACATGAGAAAATTCCCGCCGGATGGATGATTGACCAATGCGGATGGAAGGGGAAGAATCTCGGACGCGCAGGTGTGTACGATAAGCAAGCATTGGTGCTTGTCAACTTGGGTGGGGCTTCTGGCGCTGATATTCTCCAACTCTGTCAGACGATATGCAAGGACGTGTACAACCGCTTCGGCATCGAACTGCATCCGGAGGTGAATATCGTATAATGCGCATGTAATATCGTTAAAGAATAACATGATTGCGACAGACCTCGGCCAAACAAATATGACGTTGACTTTTCTTGGCACCGGCACTTCGGGCGGTGTACCCTCTATCGGGTGTACGTGCGAAGTGTGCCAAAGCACGGACCCGCACGACAAACGGTTGCGGTGCGTCGCCATGCTCGAAACAGAGCATACTCGGTTGCTTATCGACTGCGGACCGGATGCGCGCCAACAGTTGCTCGGCGTGCCTTTCCGCGCCATCGACGGCGTCATCCTCACACATATTCACTATGACCATGTGGCGGGCATTGACGATCTCCGACCTTTCTGCGCCATCAACTATCCGGAGAAACAGTCAATACCCATCTATGCCAATCAGGCTACTGCCGATGCACTGCGTGTCACCATGCCTTATTGTTTCGGTGAGCATCTTTATCCGGGTGTGCCTCTGCTGGATTTAAAAACCATCGAACCGCATGTGCCTTTCAAGGTGGGCGACTTCGACATCATCCCCTTCATCGTCTATCACCATGACCTGCCCATCTTCGCTTACAGGATTGGACCACTGGTTTATATCACTGACATGAAAAGCATCGACGATGCGGAAATCCCATACGCCGAGGATGCCGAACTGCTTGTGGTCAACGCGCTGAGATGGCACAAACCGCACCATTCACACCAGACGGTGGAAGAAGCGGTGGACTTCGCACGACGTGTCAGGGCACGTCGTACGCTGCTTATTCATGGAAACCATCAAGTGGGACTCCACGAACAGACCAACGCGCTGCTGCCTCCCGACATACAACTTGCTTACGACGGGATGCAAATACAATTATAACAAAGGATTCCACCCTTGTGCCTTCAACTCAAATTCCTGACCGTCACGGCTTACCATTTGTAAGCCTAATTCTGCACGGGTGATGTGACCGATGAGGCGGATGCCTTCCAACGACTCTATTTTCTCATGGTCGCCTATGGGTACGGTGAAAAGCAATTCATAGTCTTCGCCGCCGTTCAGGGCACAGGTGGTCACGTTCATATTCAATTCTTCTGCCATGACAGCGGTTTGGTAGTCGATGGGCAGATGCTTCTCGAAGATACGGCAACCGCAACCGCTCTGGCGGCAGATGTGCATCAATTCACTGCTCAGACCGTCGCTGATGTCCATCATGGCTGTGGGACGGATGCCGGCGGCTCTCAACTGCTCTACCACATCGCCGCGGGCCTCGGGCTTCAATTGGCGTTGAAGCAGATATTCCTTGCCGGCAAAGTCGGGCGAGAAATGTGCCAGTTGCTCCAACGCACGTTGGTCGTTTTTCTTGCGTGCCTCGTCCACCTGTTGGTAATAGACGCTCTTTTCCCGCTCCAACAGTTGCAAACCCATATAGGCGGCACCTAAATCACCGCTCACACAAATAAGGTCGGTGTCTTTCGCACCATTGCGATAGACGATATCTTCTTTGAAAGCCTCGCCGATGCAGGTGATGCTGATGGCTAAACCTGTATACGACGAGGTGGTGTCGCCGCCTACAATGTCGATGCCCCATTTGTCGCAGGCCATCCGCAGACCGTCATAAAACTGCTCCATGTCCTCCACCGTGAAACGCTTGCTAAGTGCGATGCTCACCAACATCTGACGTGGTGTTCCGTTCATGGCGAAGATGTCGCTGATGTTCACCATGGCCGACTTATACCCTAAGTGTTGGAGGTCGATGTAGGTCAGGTCGAAATGGATGCCTTCCATCAACATGTCAGTGGTGACAAGCACTTCCTTGTCGGGATAATGGAGCACGGTACAGTCATCGCCTACTCCGTAACGGGTTGATTCGTTTTTGGGCTTGATATCTTGGGTCAGATGGCGAATCAGTCCGAATTCGCCTAATTTTGAGATGTCTGTCATTTCTATGTTGCGTGTTCTATTGGTTGTGTTCTATTGGTTTAGAGTTTAGTGTTGAGGGTTGAATATTGATGAGTTTGGGAGTTTAGGAGTTTGGGAGTTTAGACAATACTCCATTACATGAGTAATCTCCTGCCCCCTGCTCCTTGCCCCCGGC
>CAMJFC010000060.1 GCA_946404865.1 uncultured Prevotellaceae bacterium | reverse complement strand
GACATAGTGGGATTCCTTTGCAAAAAGGGAGGGTTGAAAAATACTGAAATCGGCCGCATCGACATCGCTGACCGTTTTACCTATGTAGCCGTCAGATACGATAAAGCAAAGTCGGTCATCAACCAAACAAAAGGTGAAAAAATCAAAGGAATCAAGACTTTAGTTGAGATGGTGAAGTAAATAGTGTTAAATATTTGCTCATGTCAAATAATTAGTGTAATTTCGCACCCAAGTTTTAAATCTTATCATATTAAAAATTAAACAGATGAAGAAGTACAACTTTAATGCTGGTCCCTCGATGCTTCCCCGCGAAGTCATTGAGAATACAGCCAAACAGTGTTTAGACTTCAATGGTTCAGGTCTCTCGTTGATGGAGATCAGCCATCGAGCAAAAGATTTCCAGCCCGTTGTCGATGAGGCCGTGGCGCTGATTAAAGAACTCTTGAATGTGCCTGAAGGGTATTCCGTGATTTTCCTCGGTGGAGGTGCTTCATTGGAATTCTGTATGGTGCCTTATAACTTCCTGATTAACAAGGCAGCTTATTTGAACACCGGTACATGGGCTAAAAAAGCCATGAAAGAGGCAAAACTTTTTGGCGAGGTTGTTGAAGTGGCTTCTTCCGCTGATGCTAATTATACTTTCATCCCCAAAGGATGGGTATGCCCCGACGATGTGGATTATTTACACATCACCACGAATAACACCATTTATGGCACAGAGATTCGCAAGGACCTTGATGTGAACGTGCCAATGATTGCCGATATGTCATCGGATATTTTCAGCCGTGCGGTGGATGTGTCTAAATACGACTGCATCTATGCTGGCGCACAGAAGAATCTGGCCATGGCAGGTGTCACGGTCATCATCTTAAAAGACGAGAAATTGGGTCGTGCTCCACGTCAGATTCCCACCATGCTTGACTATCGCACACATGTTGACAAGGGATCTATGTTCAATACACCTCCTGTGGTGCCTATCTATTCGGCTCTTGAGAACCTTCGTTGGCTGAAGCGCAATGGCGGTGTCGAGGAGATGGACAGAAGAGCCAATGAGCGCGCTGATATGCTGTACGGTGAAATCGACCGTAACAAACTGTTCCGTGGAACAGTGGCAGAAGAAGACCGTTCTGTGATGAACATTTGCTTTGTGATGAACGATGAGTATAAAGAATTGGAGAAACCGTTCTTCGAGTTTGCCACAGAGCGTGGCATGGTTGGTATCAAGGGACACCGTTCAGTAGGCGGTTTCCGAGCTTCCTGCTACAACGCACAGACCGTAGAAGGTGTGCAGGCACTCATTCAGGCCATGAAAAATTTCGAGGCACAACACTAATTCGTCACATTTATTGAACAAGCAATGAAAGTTTTAGTAGCTACAGAAAAGCCTTTTGCTGCTGCTGCGGTAGAAGGAATCAGGAAAGAAGTGGAAGGTGCAGGCAACGAATTGGCGCTGCTTGAGAAATATACAGAAAAGGGGCAATTGCTGGCCGCTGTGGCTGATGCCGATGCACTCATTATCCGTTCTGACAAAGTCGATGCAGAAGTACTTGAAGCCGCGAAGAACCTGAAAATTGTCGTCAGAGCCGGTGCCGGTTATGACAATATCGATTTGGCTGCAGCAACAGCCCATAAGGTGGTGGCAGAGAATACTCCCGGACAGAATGCCAACGCGGTGGCCGAACTGGTGTTTGGTCTGCTCGTCTTCGCCGTACGCAATTTCTACAACGGAAAGAGCGGCACCGAGTTGTTAGGCAAGAAACTGGGTATCCTCGCCTTCGGTAATGTAGGTCGCAACGTGGCACGTATCGCCAAAGGATTTGGAATGGACGTGTATGCTTACGATGCCTATTGCCCGAAAGAAGTCATCGAGGCTGCAGGTGTGAAAGCCGTTGACAATCAAGATGCTCTTTTTGAGACATGCGATGTGGTTTCGCTTCATATTCCTGCCACCGCAGAGACCAAGCAAAGCATCAACGCCGCATTGGTCGGAAAAATGAAGAAAGGCGCCATCTTGGTGAACACCGCCCGCAAGGAGGTGATCAATGAGCCGGAACTGATTGCATTGATGGCAGAACGCACTGACTTGAAGTTTGTGACCGACATCAAACCTGATGCTGATGAGGAATTCGCCAAGTTTGAGGGCCGTTACTTCAGCACTCCCAAGAAAATGGGCGCACAGACCGCAGAGGCCAATGTCAATGCCGGCATTGCTGCCGCTAAGCAGATCAACGCTTTCTTCAAAGATGGTGATACGAAATTCCAAGTGAATAAGTAATTTCATGAAACGAAATAGGGTAGGGGGATGATTCCCTCTTACCCTTTTTTTATCTTTTATTAACTTTAAATCATGGCTATAGTCAAACCCTTCCGCGGAATACGTCCACCGAAAGAATTTGTGGAACGTGTAGAAAGTCGTCCCTACGATGTGCTGGACTCAGACGAGGCACGTGCTGAGGCTGGTGATAATGAGATGAGCCTCTATCGTATCATTAAGCCCGAAATCAATTTTGAACCGGGAACGAGCGAGTACGATCCGCGTGTTTATGAGAAAGCTGCTGAGATCTTCCAAATGTTTCAAGACAAAGGATGGCTTGTGCAGGATGACAAGGAGATGTATTATATTTATGCGCAGACCATGAACGGGAAGACCCAGTATGGGTTGGTCGTAGGTGCCTATGTCAACGACTACATGACCGGAGTCATCAAAAAACATGAATTGACTCGTCGTGACAAGGAGGAGGACCGCATGAAACATGTGCGTGTGAACAATGCCAACATCGAGCCTGTATTCTTTGCCTATCCAGACAATGATGTGCTCAATGCGCTTCTGATGCGCTATGCCGCCACCCTACCCGAATATGATTTCATTGCACCCATTGATGGATTCCGTCATCAGTTTTGGTGCATCAGCGATAGTCAAGACATCCAAACCATTACCAATGAGTTTGCCAAGATGCCTGCGCTTTATATCGCTGACGGCCATCATCGCTCGGCTGCGGCCGCATTGGTCGGAGCAGAAAAGCAACGGCAGAATCCTAACCATCGGGGGGATGAGGAATACAATTATTTCATGGCGGTTTGCTTCCAAGCCAGCCAGCTCACCGTCTTGGATTATAACCGTGTGGTCAAAGACCTGAACGGGTTGACTTCGGAGCAGTTCTTGGAGGCACTGAGCAAGAATTTTGATGTGTCTGACCAAGGCACGGAAATATACAAGCCCGCACAGTTGCATGAGTTCTCGCTCTATTTGGATGGGCATTGGTATTCACTGAAAGCTAAAGAAGGCACCTTCGACGACCATGACCCCATTGGTGTCTTGGATGTGGACATATCCAGCAGACTGATACTCAATGATATTCTTAATATCGGTGACCTACGCTCCAGCCAACGGATAGATTTCGTGGGCGGTTTGCGTGGACTTGGCGAGTTGAAACGCCGCGTGGATAGTGGCGAGATGCGTGCCGCGCTGGCCCTTTATCCCGTATCAATGCAACAGATTATGGATATTGCCGACAGCGGAAAGATTATGCCACCGAAAGCCACTTGGTTTGAGCCGAAATTGCGTTCGGGCCTCGTGATACACAAATTGAGCTGATTTCCTGGGGGGCGTGATGTTGGTCACTCCCCCTTTTATTATTAGAAGTTAAAGTAGTTGTGCATAAGTGAAACCATTTCGATATCACAGATGTCAGACCTCTATAAGACCATAACAGGTGTAGCAGAAGGCTATTATACAGAGAAGCGCAGTAAGTTTTATGCTTTCGCCCATCCCGTTGAGACGGCCGATGCTGTGAAAGAAATCGTGGCGCAATACCGTAAGAAATACTACGATGCGCGTCATGTCTGCTATGCCTATATGCTGGGGGCTGAGCGTCAGGATTATAGAGCCAATGATGACGGGGAACCGTCAAGCACTGCGGGCAAACCCATTCTCGGGCAAATCAATGCCAATGAATTAACCAATATCCTGATTGTCGTCATCCGGTATTATGGAGGGGTCAATCTGGGTACAGGCGGTCTGATCGTCGCCTACCGCACAGCTGCGGCCCAAGCCATAGCCAACAGTGAGGTAGTGGAACGGCAAGTGGAGGAGTTGGTGACATTTGACTTTCCCTATGTCATGATGAATGATGTGATGAAAGTCATCAAAGATATGGGACCGCGTATCGTCTCGCAACAATACGATAATACTTGTTCCATCGTCTTGTCCATTAGAAAGTCAGAAGCGGAACAACTCAGGAACCGTTTAAAACAATTGTCGTTTGGGTAATCTGTACCCCAACCTTTTTTCCCAAAAAGTTGTTTATCTCAAAATAATTATATATCTTTGCACGGATATTTGACAGTTGTAGAATGGATGACATCGTTACTAATAAGGTAAGAAAAATTTTAACGGACTATCTGGAGCAGAATCACAAAAGGAAGACCCCAGAAAGGTACGCCATTCTTGATACCGTTTATAGCATGTCAGGGCATTTCACACTCGAAGAACTCAATGAAGAACTTGAACAACAGAATTTTCATGTCAGCAAAGCGACACTATATAACACCATGAATCTGTTGCTGTCTTTTAGGTTGGTGGTGCGCCATAATCTTAAAGACGGAACAAAATACGAGGCCAGTTATCGTAATGTCAATCACTGCCATCAGATATGCACAATATGCGGAAAAATCACAGAAATCAATTCCCCGATTATAGTGGAAGCGGTCAGCAAGGCCAGGTTGAAGAGATTTCTGCGTGACAGTTTTTCTCTCTATATCTATGGGGTGTGCAGTTCATGCCAGACTAAAATCAACAGGCAAAAGGCAAAACAAGCCAAGGCCAAACTGAAACCAAAGAAAAAATAATAGTAATCAATCAAATGGCAAAAGGTAAAGTTGACGTCCTATTGGGATTGCAATGGGGCGACGAAGGTAAAGGGAAAGTTGTAGATGTGTTAACACCGAACTACGATGTGGTGGCGAGGTTCCAAGGCGGACCTAATGCCGGGCATACCTTAGAGTTCGAAGGACAGAAATATGTGCTAAGAAGCATTCCTTCCGGTATCTTTCAAGGGGGTAAGGTGAATATCATAGGTAATGGTGTTGTACTGGCTCCCGACCTCTTCATGGATGAGGCAAAAGACCTTGAAAAAAGCGGACATTATCTGAAAGACCGCCTGCATATCTCAAAAAAGGCGCACCTCATTATGCCCACACACAGGTTGCTGGATGCAGCATTGGAAGCGGCAAAAGGAAAAAGCAAGGTCGGAACCACCGGTAAGGGTATCGGCCCCACCTATACCGATAAGATTTCACGTAACGGATTGCGTGTGGGTGATATCTTCGATGGTTTCGAAGAGAAATATGCCGCCCATAAAGCAAGGCATATCGATATGCTCAATGACCTCCACTATACCGATTATGATATCACCGAGGTGGAGAAGAAATGGATGGAAGGCATCGCGTACTTGAAACAGTTCCATATTGTTGACAGTGAACATGAGATGAACAGACTTCTCAAAGAGGGGAAGACCATACTTTGTGAAGGTGCACAAGGTACGATGCTTGATATCGATTTCGGCAGCTATCCCTTTGTCACCTCGTCCAACACCATTTGTGCAGGTGCATGCACGGGTTTGGGTATCGGACCCAACAAGATAGGTCATGTGTATGGCATCATGAAAGCTTATTGTACGCGTGTGGGTGCAGGGCCATTCCCGACAGAGCTTTTCGACGAGACGGGTGCGCTCATCCGTCAGTTGGGACATGAGTATGGTGCTGTCACCGGACGTGAGCGTCGTTGCGGATGGATAGACCTTGTGGCGCTGCGCTATTCCATCATGGTCAATGGTGTGACCGAACTGATTATGATGAAGAGCGATGTGCTCGATGGCTTTGACACCATTAAGGCATGCGTGGCATACAAACAGAATGGTGTAGAGACGCCAGATTTCCCCTATGATATAGAAAAAGGAATAGAGCCCGTTTATGTGGAGTTGCCGGGTTGGAAGACTGACATGACGAAATTCACCTCTGAAGAGCAATTTCCGAAAGCGTTCTCCGACTATATTCAATTCCTTGAAAAACAATTAGATACGCCTATTCGTATCATCTCCATCGGTCCAGACCGGGAGCAGACTATCATTCGTAAATAAGAACAAATGGCACAAAAAACAAGCATACCCAAGGGTACCCGCGATTTCGGTCCTGAAGAGATGGCCAAGCGTAATTACATCTTTAACACCATTCGTGAGGTTTATGCCCTCTATGGATTCCAACAGATAGAGACGCCTGCCATGGAAAACCTGTCAACACTGATGGGAAAATATGGTGAAGAGGGCGACAAACTGTTGTTCAAGATTCTTAATTCAGGCGATTTCCTCAGTAAGGTGACTGATGATGAGCTGAAAGATAAGAATGTGCTCCATCTGGCTTCACGTCTGTGTGAAAAAGGATTGCGCTACGACCTCACCGTGCCGTTCGCCCGCTATGTGGTGATGCACAGAGAAGAATTGCAACTGCCTTTTAAACGCTATCAGATACAACCCGTATGGCGAGCCGACCGTCCACAGAAGGGGCGTTATCGTGAGTTTTACCAGTGCGATGCCGATGTGGTTGGGAGCGATTCGCTGCTCAATGAGGTGGAACTGATGCAAATCGTCGATACTGTGTTCACCCGATTCGGCATTCGTGTTCAGATTAAGATCAATAACCGGAAAATACTGACAGGTATCGCCGAGTATATTGGAGCTGCTGATAAAATTGTTGATATTACCGTGGCTATCGACAAACTCGATAAAATCGGAATCGACAAAGTGAACGAGGAATTGGCCGCAGACGGATTGTCTGAGGAACAGATACAGAAATTGCAGCCGATTATAGCGCTCGCAGGTACCAATGATGAGAAACTCAGTGTCATTGCTGATGTGCTCAAGGCATCTGAGGTGGGTCTGAAAGGCGTGGAGGAGACACGTTACATCCTCCATACGCTCGAAAGCTGCAATTTGAAAAATGAGATGCAGCTCGATCTGACCTTGGCACGAGGATTGAACTATTACACCGGCGCCATTTTTGAAGTGAAGGCTCTCGACACTCCGATGGGCAGTATTACGGGTGGCGGCCGTTACGACAACCTGACTGGCATTTTTGGATTGCCGGGTATCAGTGGCGTTGGCATTTCGTTTGGTGCCGACCGCATCTACGATGTGCTCAATGCGCTCGACCTCTATCCGAAAGAGACGGTATGCAGCACTCAGGTGCTCTTCGTCAACTTCGGCGACGCCGAACTTCAGTACTCTATGCCTTCGGTCAGCGCATGCCGTAAAGCGGGCATCAGGACTGAAATCTACCCCGACAAGGCAAAGATGAAAAAGCAAATGTCGTATGCCAATGCCAAGCACATCCCCTTTGTGGTCATCGTAGGTGAAAATGAGATGAACGAAGGAAAGATGATGCTCAAAAACATGGAGACTGGTGAGCAGTCGCTGGTTGATACCGATGAACTAATACGTTGTTTGTCATGAACAAAGTCCGCCTTTCCACCGTTGTGCTGTTGTCTGCACTCATGCTTTTGATGACATCATCATCGAAGCAGGTTGTGACTATCTTCATGATAGGCGATTCTACCATGGCCAACAAAACGCTCAAGAATGATAATCAAGAACGTGGATGGGGCATGGCCCTCCAAGGTTATTTCAAAGAGGGTATTTGCATAGATAACCATGCCGTCAACGGACGCAGTTCCAAAAGTTTTATTGATGAGGGACGTTGGGATAAAGTTCTCTCACTCATCAAACCTGGTGACTACGTGTTCATTCAATTTGGGCACAATGATGAAAAGGCATCACCCGACCGCCACACAGACCCCGGGAGCACTTTTGATGACAACCTCCGAAAATTTGTGCGCGAGACGCGCGAGAAGGGAGGCATTCCCGTTCTCTTCAATTGTGTGGTACGTCGCAACTTCCAATCCAAAGCACAGCGTCCGGCCGATGATGAGGCGCTGCGCGACACGAAGTTTGGTGAAACAGTCAGTGAAGGTGATATCTTGGTAGATACACACGGCGACTATCGTTTTGCGCCGAAGAATGTGGCAATAGAGATGAACGTACCGTTTGTCGATGCTAATCGCATCACACACGATTTGGAGCAGGGCTTAGGAGCAGAAGGCTCAAAGCGACTGCACATGTGGTTCCGTCCCGGCGAAAATCCCGCCGTGCCCGACGGACGCCAAGATAACACGCACTACAATATCTATGGTGCTCATGTTGTGGCGGGTTTGTTGGCTGATGCGGTTGTCAAAGTGGTGCCCCCATTGAAAAAGTATTTGCGGCATTTCGATTTCATTGTTGCCACGGACGGTACGGGCAACTATATGGACTTGCAGAAGGCGGTTGACGAAGTGCCGACGGGCAAGAAATCCCAAATTCTCATTTTGAATGGAGAGTGGACAAAGCCTGTCATCCCTAAAGGAAAGAAAATCAAATTTGTGTTAGATTCACAAGCGAGGTTTAAATAATTATATTTATCATCTAAACTAAAAGCATTATGAAGAAAAAATTTATCTGTACCGTTTGCGGTTACATTTATGAGGGAACCGAGGCTCCCGAGAAGTGCCCCGTTTGTAAGGCTCCTGCTTCCAAATTCAATGAGTTGGAAGACAATAGCGAATTGACCTTTGCCACCGTTCACCAGCTGGGTGCAGCCCGCAAAGAGGGTGCTGACGAAGAGATGATCAAGGACTTGGTCAATCACTTCAATGGCGAGTGCGGTGAAGTGGGTATGTATCTCGCCATGGCTCGTCAGGCCGACCGCGAGGGTTATCCCGAGATTGCAGAGGCATTCAAGCGTTACGCTTTCGAGGAGGCCGACCACGCAGCTCGTTTTGCTGAGCTCTTAGGCGACGTGCTTGGCGACACCAAGTCTAACCTTGAGGCCCGTATCGCTGCAGAGCAGGGTGCTTGCGAGGATAAGTTCCGTATTGCCAAGAACGCCAAGGCTGCCGGTATGGATGCTACACACGACACCGTGCACGAGATGGCCAAGGACGAAGCTCGCCACTGCGCTGGTTTCAACGGTCTCTATCAGCGCTTCTTCAAGAAATAACATGCATTTCGCATGATTCTTGAGAATAAGCGGAAAATACAATAAGAGGATATGTCACAATCGGCATATCCTCTTATTGTATTTAAGTGTAGTCAGATATCAGTTACTACCAGTCAACTAATGGTTTAACTTCTTAACTACTCTGACCATTGGACTTTTCAATTCAGTATTAAGCCTCAATGGCAGCCACACCGGGGAGCACTTTGCCCTCAATGGCTTCCAGCAGGGCACCACCGCCTGTAGAGATGTACGACACCTGGTCGGCCATGCCAAACTTGTTGATGCAAGCCACCGAGTCACCACCGCCAATCAGCGAGAAAGCACCTTTAGCCGTAGCCTCAGCGATAGCATCGGCAATGGCTTTCGAACCACCGATGAAGTTGTCGAACTCAAACACGCCGGCAGGACCGTTCCACAGAATGGTCTTAGCATCTTTGATGGCCTCGGCAAAAGCCTTGCGGGTCTCAGGACCGGCGTCCAGACCTTCCCAACCTTCGGGAATGGCATTTGAAGGACAAACCTGTGTGTTAGCGTCGTTGGCGAAGGCGTCAGCTGCGATACAGTCAGTGCCCAGCACGAGGTTCACACCATTCTCCTTGGCCTTCTTAATCACATCGAGTGCCACATCGAGTTTGTCATCCTCACAGATGGAGTTACCAATCTGGCCACCCTGAGCCTTGGCGAAAGTATAGGTCATACCACCACAGAGAATCAGGTTGTCAACCTTGCCCAGCAAGTTCTCAATGATACCAATCTTGGTAGACACCTTTGAACCACCCATGATGGCGGTGAAGGGGCGCTTGATGTTGCCCAGCACATTGTCAACGGCTGTCACCTCTTTTTCCATCAGATAACCCAGCATCTTGTGGTCAGCATCGAAGAACTCGTCAATCACAGCGGTAGAAGCGTGCTTACGGTGAGCGGTGCCAAAGGCATCCATCACATAGCAGTCAGCATAGCTGGCCAAAGTCTTGGCAAACTCTTTCTGGCTGGCTTTCATGGCTTTCTTGGCCTCGTCGTATGCAGGATCTTCCTTGTCGATGCCGACGGGTTTACCTTCTTCCTCGGGATAGAAACGAAGATTCTCCAACAGCAGCACCTCTCCGGGTTTCAACGCATCAGCAGCTTCTTTAGCCTTGGCGCAGTCAGGAGCGAACTTCACCTCCACACCGAGAGCAGCCGACACAGCGTCAACAATCTGACCGAGTGAGAATTTCGGATTCACTTTACCTTTGGGTTTGCCCATGTGCGACATGATAATCAGCGCACCGCCATCGGCGAGCACTTTCTTCAGCGTGGGAAGAGCACCGCGGATGCGGGTGTCGTCAGTGATTTTTCCGTTTTCATCGAGGGGAACATTGAAGTCCACACGTACAATTGCCTTTTTGCCGGCAAAATTGAATTGATCAATTTTCATCGTCGTAAATAATTAAAAATATTTGATAATGTATAGTTGTCTTTTTATCAGTGCAAAGATAACGATTATTGTTCATATTCTTATCGGCAATATGCATATTTTTTGTTTTTTTTGCGCTATAGGCAAACATTTGATAAGTCAACTTTGCAAAAAACAAAATAATGACGTATTTTTGCAGCATGAAAAAAGATTCTGTATTAATCGCAAGTGGTGGCATGGACAGTACCACTATGTTATATGACTACCAAGAACGCATCGCTTTGGCCATTTCGTTTGACTATGGCAGCAACCATAACGCCAGGGAAATCCCTTTCGCGAAGATGCACTGCGGGCGTCTCGGCATTCCTCACATTGTCATCTGTCTGGATTTCTTTAAGCAATATTTTCAAAGTTCACTGCTGCAAGGAGCAGATGCGATACCCGAAGGAGATTATAACGATGATAACATGGCTTCAACGGTAGTTCCTTTCCGAAATGGCATTATGCTTTCCATTGCTGCTGGCATTGCTGAAAGTCACGGTTTAAAACACGTGATGATGGCCAATCATGGAGGTGACCATGCCATTTATCCCGATTGCCGTTCGGAGTTTGTTGATGCATTCGACCATGCCATACAGGCGGGCACCTATATCGGTGTGAGTCTTTTGGCTCCTTATACGCATTGGACCAAAACCGACATTGCCCGCCGTGGAGCGGAATTGGGAATCGATTTTTCAGAGACCTGGTCATGTTATAAAGGAGGCGATATCCATTGTGGCAAATGCGGTACATGTGTGGAGCGCCGTGAAGCCCTTCGTGAGGCTGGTGTCACCGACAATACTGAATATGCCTCTGATCAAGAATAGAGTTGTAGAGTGTTAAATCATCCAGCCACCGTTCTATCCGAACAGTTCCCTGAGTGCTTCCTCTACTTTTCTGACGGGGTGTAGTTGAATGTCGAATTTCTTGCGTCCCATTCCCTGCAGGTTGTAACGGGGGATGATGACATGTGAGAAACCGAGTTTCTCCGCCTCGCCAATACGCTGTTCTATACGGCTCACGGGACGTACCTCGCCACTCAAGCCCACTTCTCCCGCCATACACCATCCCTGTTCAATAGGAGTATCCACGTTGCTTGACAACACGGCGGCGATGACACTCAGATCCATAGCGAGGTCGGTGACGCGTAACCCTCCGGCAATATTGAGAAACACATCTTTCTGCATCAACTTAAATCCCACCCGTTTTTCCAACACGGCCAATAACATGTTGAGACGCCGCTGGTCAAAACCTGTGGCCGAACGTTGGGGTGTGCCGTATGCAGCACTCGACACCAATGCTTGTGTCTCGACCAAGAAAGGACGGACACCTTCAATGGCCGAGGAGATGGCTATGCCGGACAGTCCCTCATGATCTTGCGTGAGCAACAGCTCTGACGGGTTGCTCACTTGGCGTAGTCCGTTTTGCTGCATTTCGTAGATGCCCAGTTCGCTGGTGCTGCCAAACCGGTTTTTGATGGAGCGCAAGATGCGGTACATATAGTGTTGGTCGCCCTCAAATTGTATCACGGTATCAACGATATGTTCCAAGATTTTCGGCCCAGCCAAGGTTCCCTCTTTGTTGATGTGACCGATGAGAATGACGGGAATGGTGCTGGTTTTGGCAAAGCGGAGTAGGGCAGAGGCGCACTCGCGTACCTGCGACACACTGCCGGGACTGCTCTCCACATCTTCAGTGGCAATGGTCTGTATGGAGTCGATAATCACCAAATCGGGTTTCACGTCTTTGATGTGTGCAAAAATATTCTCCAGAGATGTCTCACAAAGAATCATGATGTTGTCGTTATCGGTGTGTTCAATACGTTCCGAGCGCATCTTCAATTGATGGGCACTCTCCTCACCGCTCACATACAGGATGTTCTTTCCCGTCATGCGTAAAACTGTTTGCAGGGTCAAGGTACTCTTGCCGATGCCGGGTTCACCACCCAGCAAGATGATACTGCCGGGCACCAATCCGCCACCGAGTACGCGGTTCAATTCGCTATCGTTGGTGTCGATGCGCGGTTCATCTTTCGACGAGATGTCGCGAAGTCGCATGGGGCGGTTCTTGTCTTGTGCCTGTCGCATCGTCATTCCGGCCGCCTTGGCTGCATTCGTCCCGGTATCATTACTCACGCGAATCTCCTTGAAGGTGTTCCATTGTCCGCAGGCAGGACATTTGCCTATCCACTTTGATGATTCTTGTCCGCAGTTGCTGCAAACATACGCAATTTTATCTTTTGCCATGGTTGATTACCTATTTTTCTGGCAAATTTAGATAAAAAATTTGAATTATCAACCTTTTTACATGTTTTTCACCACATATCGTTTTTTTATCGTATCTTTGCAGAAAATTATGTACATGAAAATGAAACCACAACAGCGTTATCGCTCTTTCATTATATTTGTTATGCTTTTGCTTCTTGTCGCGTGCCAATCAAACGAGCACAATGGGGGCGTGAATAGCGAAGGCATGGACAGCGCAGCTGATGACAAGACGCTGACCATCGGTGTGTTGCCAACACTTGACTGTGTGCCTTTCTATGTGGCTGATGAATTGCACCTGTTTGACCGACATCAGGTGGATGTGTCATTGAAAAGATATCAAGCACATCTTGATTGCGACCAGCAGCTGATCAATAAACAATTAGATGGTGCCATTTCTGACTTGGTACGTGCAGAACGGTTGAAAGCGAAAGGAATCGCATTGGAGTATCCTATCTCAACCGGCACTTATTGGTTGTTGATAACGAACCGCTTGGCGCGTGTCAACGAGCTGAAGCAGTTGGGCGATAAGATGATTGCCATCACCCGTTATTCAGCCACTGACTACTTGGGCAATCTGGCCATTGATAGTGCGAAACCGCAAAACATGGTTTACCGTGTGCAAGTGAACGATGTGGAAGTACGGTTGAAAATGCTTCAGACTAATGCGATGGATGCCGTGTTGCTGACTGAACCACAAGCCACGGCAGCCAAAATCGGCAAGCATCCCGTGCTGATGGACTCACGCGACAAAGGTGTTCATTTGGGGGTTGTCGCCTTCAGAAAAGAGGCGGTTGGCTCAGCCGGGAAGAAACAGTCGTTGGAAGGATTGCTCCGAGCGTATAATCAGGCATGCGATTCCATTAACGAGTATGGTTTGACCCATTATGCTGACATTGTCAAGCGCGAATGCCATATCGATGACAGTGTATTGGTGGCCTTGCCACAAATCAAATACGAGCATGCTGCTCCCCCCAAGGAAAAAGACGTGCAGACGGCGAAGAACGTGAAATGGAAAGACTAAAAAGAAACGACATGGACCATCATTTATTTCAACAAATAAGGAAACATCTTTATCGAGGTGAGTTGGCAGTGGCACTGAATCAAATGCAACCACTGCTCGATACGTTGCGGAATCCACAACTCCGTGAGCGGCATCAGAAACTTACACAAGATTATCAACTCATCATCGAATATCTGCGCCAGGGAGTGAACGATCCCAAGCGCGATGAGCTTTACGCCCAATTGCTCCATAAAGCCGATGCGTTGATTTATAACATTGAGACCCATGTCGCTGTGCGTGACTTGCGCGCGTTCGCCGACGCCAATTCAAGATTGAGCAATAAGCCAGTCGATATGGAGCAAATTAAGCCTGTCCTTGAACAATTTGTTGGCAACGTGGCATTGCTCGACTTCGAACCTGAGGAGAATAAAGAGAAGTTGTCCGCTCAAATCTATCAAGAGCACCATGAGTGGATTTCTACCATATTTGATGCCATTTGGATCTCACAAGCCTGGGGTAAGGGCGATGAGGACTTCTGCAAAGAGCTGATTACTTCGCCCACCATCGACATTCACGATGCTCTCTTGCTCACCAGTGCCATCACGTTGTCTTTGTTCTTTCATTTTGACAACAGGAAATCTGATACATTATTGTATATCTGTCAACAGACGCTTGACGAGGCGCTCAAACAGCGTGCTTTCGTGGGATGGGCGTTGACACTGCCAGCCAACAGCCAGTTATACCCCCAGCTGAAGTCGGTGGTCAAATCCTTTTGCGAAGACACGCAAAATGTCAGTCAGTTGATTGAACTGCAGATGCAAATCTACCTTTGCATGAACGCAGAAAACGACCATGTAGAAATACAGCGCGATATCATGCCGAACATCATCAACCATTCGAATTTGAAAATCACCCGTTTCGGTATCGAAGAAAAAGATGATGACCCATTAGAGGATATTTTGCATCCTGACGCCGCCGACCATGCCATGGAGGCCGTGGAACAGAGCTTCCAGAAAATGCTTGATATGCAAAAGGCTGGTGCCGACATCTATTTCGGTGGTTTTTCGCAAATGAAACGCTTCCCTTTCTTTTATCGCATATCCAACTGGTTTGAACCATTCTATGTCAACCACCCCGAATTGCAGTCAAGTGTTGCAAAACTCAAAGGAAGCCAGTTGATGCAGCATCTGTTTGATTCGGGACCGTTCTGCGATTCCGATAAATATTCTTTCGCCTTGGCCATGAAGAGCGTCATTGACAAGATACCCGAGAATATGCGCGAGATGATCAACAGTGAAGAGGCGCTGGGGGCCGTGATGCCGCAGGAGGAGATGCAAACACCCAGTTATAAGAGGAGAATGTATCTGCAAGACTTATATCGCTTTTTTCGATTGTCTGATGCCAAGGCCGGATTCAAGAATCCTTTCACAGTGCCAGACGGTGACGATAATAATGGGGTGGGGGAACTATTCCTTGCCAACAAACTATTTCAGAATACAGGTGTAAGTGAGCAGTTGGTCACATTATGTGCGTTCTTTGCCAAGCGCAAGCTTTATCAACCTCTTGAACGTCTTCTGGATTTCTATCAAGACACGAACGACATCCAATTGCTTTATTATCATGGTTTTGCTGCGCTCAAAGCACAAGACTATGTCCAGGCCAAGACTTTCTATCGGCAGGTATTACAACAACAGCCGGAACACAAAAAAGCACTTCAGGGATATGCAAAAGCATGTTATTTCGATGGTGATTATTCTGAAGCGGGAAAGGCTTACGAACAATTGCTAATCATAGCCCCCGACCACATGGCTACGCTGAAGAAATACTGTATCTGTCTGATCAATACCGGTAATACGGAGGAGGCAGTCAAACGGTTGTATCAATTAGACTTTGAAAAACCCGGCGATTGGGATGTTGTGCGCATATTGGCATGGGCACTTCTCGTTGGTGGCAAACAATCACAAGCCCTTACGGAATACCATCGTCTGCTGCAGAATGGGGAGAAAAGGAAAGAGGATGAATTCAATGCCGCCTTGTGTGTATGGGCTGGTGGCGACCTCGCCGAAGCGGTGAAAAGGCTGAGTGATTATCAAAAGAACAGCATTTCAGGAAAAAAACTCTTGGCTGAATTGCTCAAAGAGAAAGAAATGCTCAGCACATACGGCATTAGCGTCAATCAAATTATCATGATGGCAGATGCTATTAGTCAATAATCTGTTAAATTCCGTTAACATAAGATTATTTTTGAATCAAGGATAGGATTATGTGGTGGAAAATAACTAATTTTGCACCACATTTCCAAAATGTGTAGGATTTTCATCCTTAGAAAGTCCGTTTTATTATCATAATTTCATATTTACTTTTATGTTTAGTAAAGACGATTTATTATCGAAGGATGTCAATGAATTGGTTGGCATCGCTGAAAGTTTAGGCGCGTCATACAAATCTTCAGATAGCCAGGAAACACTTATATATGCCATCTTAGACAAACAGGCAGAATTGGAGAGTAGTAAAACTCCTCTGCCCGTGAAGAAAAAACGTACCCGGATAGCTAAATCAGACATAGTTTATTCTGTGAATGGAAAAGACGGGGAGAATTTTGACTTAAAGAAATCAAAGAAGGCACAAGAGCCACTTCCGCTTTTCAAAGATGAGCTGTTTGAACAACCTGTTGCCGAGGTACCTGCTGAAACAAAGCCTGAAACAGAAACCCCTGCCGAAGCAGAAAAGCCGGCTCCTAAGAAACGCGGGAGAAAATCGAAGGCGGAGTTGCAAGCACTTGCCTTGCTTGAAGAGCAAAAGAAACAAGAAGAAGCCAAGGCTCAGGAAGAACAACAAGAAACTGAAGTTCAAACACCTGCTGAAGAAACGGCTCCAGTCAGTCAAGATATTCAACCGATGGAAGAGGAGCGGGGTTTCACTGTTCCAGAAGAGCAGTTCGCATCAGCAGAACCCAATCAAGATGAAGACGAGGCCGACCTGATAGCTCAACTTCAAGCAAAGGTCAATAACCATCATGATGAAGCTGCCCAAGGTGAAGAAGAAGGTCAGAATCAGGTTGACACGGTTTGGGTTGGCGACCCAGGCGACGGTACCGATTATATCACTGTCGTTGACCTGCCCATTGAGGACCAGGGCGCACTTCCTGATTACGACATCTTCGACAATCCCACTACGCGCACCGCGCCACAAAGTGCCTTCCAGCAACCACAAGTTGCGGTCAACAACAGCAAACAAGACTATGATTTCGATGACCTCATCAAGGCCAATGGTGTGATGGAGATTATGCCCGACGGTTATGGGTTTATGCGTTCCAGTGATTATAATTATCTGTCATCGCCTGATGATGTGTATGTGTCGGCCAACCAAATTAAGCAGTACGGATTAAAAACGGGTGATGTGGTTCAGGCTCGAGTGCGTCCTCCTCATGAGGGAGAGAAGTATTTCCCCCTTACCAGCGTTGAGTTGATTAACGGAAAGGCACCGCAAGAGGTACGTGACAGAATCTCGTTCGAACATCTTACTCCTCTTTTCCCTGAAGAGAAATTCACATTGTGTGGCGACCCGAAGACCACCAATTTGTCAACCCGTATAGTCGATTTGTTCTCACCCATCGGCAAAGGCCAGCGTGCGCTTATCGTGGCACAGCCTAAAACGGGTAAGACCATTTTGATGAAAGACATAGCCAATGCCATCGCCGCCAACCATCCCGAAGCATACTTGATGATGCTTCTGATCGATGAGCGTCCGGAGGAGGTGACAGATATGGCCCGTACTGTCAATGCTGAAGTGATTGCTTCTACTTTCGATGAGCCTGCCGAGCGTCATGTGAAGATTGCCGGCATCGTGCTGGAGAAAGCCAAGCGTTTGGTGGAATGTGGTCA
>CAMJFC010000059.1 GCA_946404865.1 uncultured Prevotellaceae bacterium | reverse complement strand
TTCTTTCAAGAATTTCAGATGTCGAACCTTCAGTGCTTACCCCAGCACTTCGGGCTTGTTCCACAACGCTTTCATAGGCTTTCCTTTCTAACATTTCCGAGGTCGTTAGTCCGCTATGGTCTTTACGATTTGATGCCGCTCTCCCCTGTTTTTGGGGGGAAGGGATATCTCCAGATATCGCTTCAGAGGTTTCACTTTGCGATGAAACAACACTTTCATCGTCTTCTGAGATAACAGAAGGTTTGAAAGCAGTTTCAATTTTTCTCTCTTTTTGAATAGACTGAATAACTTCTTCAGTCTTTACGGGTTCTTCTTCCTCCTGAGACTTTTTGAAATGGTTATAGGCTAAAGACCCGGCAACGAAGAGCAGAAAACCAATGATGAGAGTTTTCTCAAAGGTAAACTTTTTCTTTTCCGGAGGAAGAGGGTCCTTGGGAAACCTGTTATGGTTTCCAGCGTTATTGCTGTAATGGAAACTATTATCTTGCATATTATTATTTTGCCTTAAAGAATTTATGGTTAGATTTTCACGAGACCTGGCAGATATACTGTTCCGTATTCCATGATTATTTTTTGATGCTATCGTATGCGGCTTGGAAAACACGTTGATTGATGAATGTCATGAAGTCTGGGTTGTCGAGATAATTCCGGGTGAACTCCGTATTCTCGTTCAACATCTGGATGACAATCATCTTCATTGATTTGTTGAATTGCTGTTGAGCCGTTTCACGGTTGCTGTTCAGCACAGCATTCACAAAGGTTTCATCCGCTTGTAAACGTACGGGGAACTCTTCAATCTGTTCTTTCGCCTTGTCTTTATTGAGCCAATTGATGTCATTAAACTCCTCAAGAATATCGCTGAGTTTCATCATCTTGGGCTCATTCTTCCCCTTCGGTTGCCCTACCGGGATGGGGCCAATCTCCGTGTCCGTATTCTCTAATTGGATTTTCAATTCTTCCCCTTTGATGAGGCGGTACTGGTCAAAGTCAACAGCTTCCAATAAACCTTCAGTGAAGTCCTCTCCTTTCAATTTCGGCAGCTTATGTACAAGTAGCATGAAATAGGTGTTCAACATTTCCCATTCCTGGCTCTTGTACGGCATCACAGCCGCGATGAAGGGATATGTGCGCAGAAACGATTTGATGCTGCTCTTGCAGCGAACCTGCGTGTTCTCCTCCAATGCTTTGAAACGTTCAACAGACTGATTGATGATTGGGTCAAGTTGCTCACGCGCAGCCCCCGACCAATACTTTTCATTCAGCAAGCGCACGTCTGCCTCCGTGTAGATGTTTGCGTTCTCTATTTCCGTAATCAAGTCATTGAGTTTATTGGGATCCGTTTCCTTCGAGAGGATGGTCGTCTTATAATACTTCTGGAACGCTTCTTGGATTGTATTGGCATCGTTCGCGAAATCGAGGACGAAGGTGTCGCGCTTTTTAGGATGGCAACGGTTGAGGCGGGAGAGCGTCTGCACCGCTTTCACGTCCGACAGCACCTTGTCCACATACATCGTATGGAGCAGGGGCTGGTCATAACCCGTTTGGAACTTATCTGCCACCACCAGAATGCGGTAGGGGTCAGTTTCCATATTGTCCTCAATATCTTTCGACGGGAAACCGTTCACATCAGCTTCCGAGACCGTTTTCCCTCCGTATTCTTTCGTGCCCGAGAAAGCGACAATCGCCTTGTATGGGCTTTTCCGCTCCTCGAGAAGTCGTTTGATTTCATAATAGAAATCAATGGCTCGAAGAATACTGCTTGTCACCACCATGGCACGCGCCTGGCCTCCCACTTTTCCTTTATCGATTACTTGCGTGTGGAAGTGTTCAACAATAATGGCCGCTTTCTGCTTGATGGTTTCTGGCTGTCCTTCCACAAAGGCACGGAGTTTCTTCTGAGCCTGTTTTAATTCAAATTCAGGGTCGTCCTCAATGGCCTTTACGATTTTGTAATAACTATTGTAAGTGGTATAGTTTTTCAGCACATCCATGATAAAACCTTCCTCGATGGCTTGTTTCATGGAGTATTCATGGAACGGCCGGTGTCCAGTCTCGCCGTCAGGCTGTTCAAAAGGTGAGCCGAACATCTGCAGCGTTTTGTTTTTCGGAGTAGCCGTGAAAGCATAATAGTTGGCGTTTTTCACCATCTTTCTGCCTTCTAAGATTTGGTTGATGGTATCCTCTAAATCACTCTGAGTCTCCTCTTCGTCATCATTCCAAGCCTTTCTTTCCGCTGCCAACAAATGTTCTTCTTGATAAACAGGATAGGACAGGGTGGCGGTTTTTGCTTTTGGGGCATTCCCACTCAGTGCGATATTCATTTTAGCCGACAGTGAGCCGTTTTGGCTGCTGTGAGCCTCATCGATGATGATACCGAAGCGTTTGTGTTTCAGGTCACCTCCAACAGCGTCAAGAATGTAAGGGAACTTGTGCACGATGGTGATGATGATTTTCTTTCCGCTTTCCAAGTGCTGGCGCAAATCGTCTGCAGTCTCAGCATGTGCCACGAGGTTTTGCAGCCTTTTGAACGCAATGATATTATCTCGTATCTGCCCGTCGAGGTTGACTCTGTCAGTAACGACAATGACACTGTCCAACAGCGGTTGAGTGCCGTCGAGCAGTCCTACGAGTTGGTATGCCAGCCAAGTGATGGAGTTTGATTTTCCGCTCCCGGCAGAGTGCTGAATGAGGAAGCGTTGTCCCACGCTTCCTACCTTTGTCTGTTGCAGCAGTTTACGCACCGCGTCTAACTGGTGATATCGCGGCCATACCACCGAGGTTTTATTCACTTCCTTGTATTTGCCCGTGGCTTTATCCCTCTCACGAACTTTTTTCACTACAACTTGTGCGTAGTTTTCGATGATGTCCGAAAGCGAGTCTTTCTTCAAGATGTCTTCCCAGAGGTAAGCCGTTCGCACCCCGTTTGGGTTGACCGGATTACCGGCACCGCCATTCACACCTTTGTTGAATGGTAGAAACCACGACGATTCGCCATCAAGCCATGTACACATTTTGATTTCGTCATCATCAACAGCGAAATGCACAGCGCATCGTTTGGGAGCCAGCAACGGGTCGCGCGGGTCGCGGTCAGTCTGATATTGTTTTACAGCATTCTCCACCGTCTGGTTGGTGTAGTGATTTTTCAATTCCAGTGTCATCAGGGGCAAACCATTGAGTGAAATCATCACATCGATACTGTTCGAGTTTTCCTTACTGTAGAACAACTGCCGTGTGACGCAGAAGATGTTCTTGCTGTAAAGTTCTTTTGCTGTTGGGTTCAGTTCCGACGGCAAGGGGTAATACATGTCAAAGAGTTCCGAAATGAAGCGGAAACCTTTGCGCAGCACATCGGTCACACCACGGTTAGCCAACTGTTTATTCAACTCCATGAAAAACTTGCGTTCGCTCACTTTGCTGGCAAAGCAAGCGGTGTTCTCAACCTTCTGTTTCTGGGTGGAGAGTAGGAAACGCTTCACACGTTCGGTGTCGAGCGTATAGTCTTTGTCGTAGTCACTCGATACGCCCTCCTCGTATTTGTGCTGGTCGCGCAAATACGAGACGATGATGGTTTCAAGTTGCTTTTCGCTGGTGTTCGTGGGCATATAATTATTTGTTTATGAAAAAACTGTCTATATAGTCTAACAGTTCACCTGAGACTTTCATGTTACCCTGTAGGCTTGATACCAAACCGTGTTTCCGCAGATAGGATAAATGAAGTTTGGGGGTATCTGTTTGTTGAAGTAAACGTAATCGAGAATAATATTGTAAAGGCTCCAATGGTTTAATATGCACATCAAAGGGACTATCGTCGACCGTATCCTCGTATGGTATATTGATACGCTCAACTATCATTTTATATTTGATTTCTTGGACTGGCGAACTCACATAGATATAAACAATATCATTCACCGCCAACTTGTTTCTCTGTCTGAAATCCACAAAACCGAATTTAGACAGGCACTCGTCCATCTTGAAACTCAAAGGGCTTGATATGAAAATCCAACTTTGCATATTTTTTTGTTGTAACCATTAACTAGTGATGCCATCTCAAACTTTTACTTGTCCTGTCACACAGTCGGAGATTAGCCGTTGCTTGTATTCTTTCATGTTGTCTATCTCTACCTTAAGTTCTGATACCAGCGTGTCTATCTTCTGACATTTCTCTTCGATATAGGTAACGATGGCACGTTGCTCGGCAATGGAAGGAAAAGGAACAAAACTATTCCTCATCTCGCTGTATCTTGTTGTCCACAAATCAGCGACGATACCACGACCGATTCTATAATACTCTTCTATATAGTCATTACTTCTAAATAAATGATGATAGTATTGCTCTTCAATAGTATTACGCGGTGCTAACACAATATTGATTAAAGAGACAGATCCCGTATAAGGAGATACTCCACATGAACCCTTTCTGTCTGAACGAGAGTTAACAACAAAATCGTTTTTGCATACTTTTTTACGATTATCCCCATTGTCAGTTTTCACTGCAGTTTCCAATTGAGGCGTTATTCCTTGCTTCGAAACAGAAAGTGCAGGATAGTCCTTATCAGATACTTTTTCTCTTCTTTCTATAAATAATGAACCTATTTTCTTCGTTTCCCAATGCTCAGGAATCAAGCCAAGCCATGAGATGCCGCTATCTTTCATTTTCACATCTGGGTTTAAACCTTTCGTGACAGCATCGGCGATGGTTTTTTGTTTCAGTTCTTGAAGGAGTTGTATCTCTTTCTCCTTCTCTGCCACATACGCATCTATCTTCGAGGTCCTGCCCTCCAAATAACTCACAATCTTTTCCTGCTCAGCAAGAGGAGGGATGGGTATTCCCGTGTTTTTAACTTTTGTCGAAGTGATAAGAGGCTGGGCATTTGACGTATTCAATCTGTTCAAATCACATGCAATTAATATATATAATAATAATCTTCTATTGAAATTGGTACTTAAAATTAAAGCATTATCAGTTGCCCATGATTTTATCCCAGGAAAAGTAACACATCCACATTTTGCACCAACTCTTCCAATTAACAAGTCCTCTGCCGTTGTGTTATATCTATCACTATATCCAATGCATTGTCCTCCACCATACACAGGATATTCGCCTTCATCGGATAATTGCTGATTTCTTATAGCATCACCTGATTTAATTGAAACGATATATTTTAATCGTTTTTCCTCCCAATGGCTCGGAATCTCCTTTAGCCATTGTATAGAAGTGGGCCTATATGAACTATACCTCTCCATCCTCTTCCTCCTTTCCATTGTTTTCCTCAAACTCTTCAATCCATTCCTTTACCTTTGCCTGAAGCAGGGCCTTGTCGGGCAAGCAGAGTTCGTAGGCCGTAGCATATACATTGGCGTCTTTGGGCAGGGTGAGTTCAACAAGCAAATCATTCTTGCTCTCGCAGAGGAGAATACCGATGGTTGGCTTCTCGAAATCCTGCCTCACATAACGGTCGAAATAGTTGACGTACATTTGCATCTGCCCCAAGTCCTGGTGCGACAGTTTGTCGGCCTTCAAGTCAATCAACACATAACATTGCAGCAGGCGGTTGTAGAACACCAAATCGACATAGAAGTGCTGCTCGTCGAAAGTGAAACGCTTCTGACGGGCTTCAAACAAGAAGCCTTTGCCCATCTCCAACAGGAACTGCTGCATCTTGCTGATGATGGCATTCTCGAGCTTGCTTTCTGAATACGAAACATCAGGCTTTAAACCTAAGAACTCTAATGTCAGAGGGTTCTTGATGATATCCGAAGGCTTTTCTATCGTCTGCCCTTCGTTTGCCAAGCGCATCACCTCATCTTTGTCGCGGCTCAAAGCCAAGCGTTCATAGAGGCAACTGCCCACCTGTCGGCTAAGTTGGCGTTTCGACCATTGTTGCTGGGTGCATTCAATCTCGTAGAAACTGCGGGCGTCGGGGTTGGCAATTCGCATCAGTATGAGATAATGCGACCACGACAAAGTGAATTTAGGATTTTGTGACCGCTGGTTGCAATTTTCTTCCTGAGTATTTTGGCTGCTGTCGGCCTTAGCTGAATTGGGTAACCGCCGGTTAGCTTTTTTATCTTGAATTTTGTAACCAGTGGTTACAGAATTTGAATATACCAAAAAGATTTTTTTGCATGCCGCCAACGTTTCATAAGACCACCCGTTTCCAAAACGCCCTGCCAGACGGTCGGACAAATTCTTCAGCACCTGCTTACCATACTGTGCCCTGTACTCGCCTTGCTGTTCGTCCTCAACGATATATTGTCCGATGTGGTACTTGGTGTATACCTCAGCAATATTAACTGCTGTAGCGACACGTTTGCGCGCCTGTTCTATCAACTCTGACACTTTCTCAAACAGAGCGTCAGTCTTTTTCGTGTCTTGAACTTCGTTCATACCTTATCACCTCCCTAAGATTTCGTCCAACAATCCGTCTGTGCGCTCTTCGATGGCACGGATATCGCTGCTGATTTCCTCGATGGTGCGCAGCTGTTTCGGTTTATAGAAATACTTCGTGAACGAGAGTTCATAGCCCGCTACAATGCTCTTCTCATCGAGAATGGCATCAGGCGAATAGGGTAGTATCTCGTTTTGGAAGAAGCCCTCGATGCCGCCTTCATAGCGGAAGGGGATAATTTCCGTGTCCTTCGATTTCTTGTCGATGACAGGCTTTCCCTTTTTATCGCGAATGATGTTGCCCTGCTCGTCGCGCTGGGGCTGATACACATTCACGCTCCAATAGCCAAACTCGTTGTTCGGGAATATTTTGCTCTGCGGCGTTTCCTTGAAGTCCATCAGCAGTTTCATGATGGTCCGGCGGTCTTCCTCTGCCGTTTCACAGTTCTTCTCGCCTAAGTTTTTACGCAACGGTGTCTTGATTTCCGTTGCATCGATGAGCTGCACAAAGCCACGACGACACTCTTCCTTTCGGTTGGTGATGACCCAGATGAACGTGCCTATACCCGTGTTATAGAAGTCCTTTTCAGGCATGGCCACAATGGCTTCCAGTAGGTCATTCTCGATGATGTACTGCCGCAGGTTGCTGGCTCCCTTGCCGGCGTCGCCAGTAAACAGGCTGGAGCCGTTGTGCACCTCCACGATACGTGTGCCGAGCGGTGTGTCATCACGCATACGGGAGAGGTTGTTGGCGAGGAACATCATCTGACAGTCGCCGATGTCGGGGATGAAAGAAATCTCCTTCCCTTTGTCTTCAATCTGGAAACGGCTGTCGGTGAACTTATTCTTTTCTTTCTCGCCAAGTCCTCGCTTCTTCAAGTCCTCTTTCCACGGTGTGCCAAAAGGTGGGTTGGAGATGCAGAAGTCGTATGTCTCGCCTGCGTGTCCGTCGCGTGAGATGGTGCTGTCGAAAGCGATGTATTCTCTGTTTTGGTTGTCCACCAAGTATTGGAAAGACTGAATGTTCCCAGAAATCATCAGGTCGGCCTTGCAGGTAGCATACGTCTCAGGGGTCAGTTCCTGTCCATAAATATCCACTTGTACCCGTTTGTCCTGTTCTTTCGCTATCTCGAGAATCCTCTCTTGCGCAATGGTGAGGATGCCGCCGGTGCCGCATGCCCCGTCGTAAATGGAATACGTATTGTCGGTGATTTTGTCAGCGACAGGCAGCACGGCAAGGTCGGCGAGCAGTTTCACATAGTCGCGCGGCGTGAAGTGCTCACCCGCCTCAGTGACGTTATTCTCCTCATTGAACTTACGCAGCAGCTCCTCGAAAATTGTTCCCATCGTGTGGTTGTCAAGCCCGGGTAACCGCACGTTGCCGTCATCGTCTAAAACGGGTTTGTTGGAGAGGTTGATTTTGTCGTCGGTGAATTTCTCGATGATACTGCCCAAACGCTCCGCCTCGGTCAGGTTGTCCACCATTTGTCGCATGTGGAACTTGTCGATGATGTCCTGCACGTCTTTACTGAATCCGTTCAAATAGTCTGTGAAGTTTATCTTCAGCCTCAGTGGGTCCGTTTCGCTCTTCAGCGTCTTCATCGTAAAGAGCGAGGTGTTGTAAAACGGATATCCGGTGGTAGTAAAAAGAATCGGGTCTTGGTTGGTGAAATGGTTTTCATCGAGCATCTTCTTCGTTTCGAGAAGCTGCTCTTTCGTAGGCTCCAGCAACACATCGATGCGGCGTAGCACCATCATGGGCATGATGATTTTCTTGTACTCGCCCTTCTCGAAGGCATATACGAGCACATCGGTTGCGATGTTCCAGATAAAGGAGAAAAGCTGGTTGTATTGTGTTTGATTCATGAGAGAAATTCTAACCAAAAGATGAGGTATCCATTATGTTGGATGCAAAGTTAAGAAAAAAATATGAAGTTCGTTCGTTTGTCACAGAAAAAAATGAAGAAATGTGTGAAGGCATGCAAATTAACAGTGATTCCATTCCTATACTTATGTCGTTCTCGGCCGTCCGTGAATAAAAAAGCTCGGATTATTGGCAGATAGCCAAGAATGATGTAACTTTGCACCGTCAAACGACCAAACAATTTCTAACTAACACAAATTTATGAAACTGAAACAATTACTCATCGCCGGGGTCTTCATGGCCGCTTCTGTGCTCAACGCAAACGCCCAACCTGATCCCAATTTCCACATCTATCTCTGTTTCGGACAGTCGAACATGGAGGGCAACGCACAATGGGAAACCGTCGATAACCAATTCGTCGATTCCAGATTCCAAATGCTCGCCACGACCAACTTCAGTTCGCCGCAACGCACTATGGGCAACTGGTACACGGCCTATTGCCCCATCGTCAGCCCGGCAGGGAAACTCGGTCCCACTGACTATTTCGGACGCACCATGGTGGCGGCTCTGCCCGCTGACGTGAAGGTGGGAGTCGTGGCGGTGGCCATGGGCGGCAGTCCCATACAGATGTTCGACAAGGACCTGTATCAGCAGACCATCAACAACAACGCCAGCGAATGGTACGTGACGCTTGCCAAACAGTATTACGGCAGCAACCCCTACCAACGAATCATCGAAATGGCCAAGAAAGCGCAGGAGTCGGGTGTCATCAAAGGCATCCTTTTGCACCAGGGCTGCTCCAACTGCGGCGACCCCAATTGGCCCAATATGGTGAAGAAAATCTATAACGATATGCTGGCCGACCTCGGTTTGAACGCCGCCGACGTGCCGCTGTTCGTGGGCGAGACGGAATATCAGGATATGGGCGGCGGATGTTCATCGCACAACGCGGTGGTGGCCCGTGTGCCCGATGTCATTCCTACCGCCCATGTGGTCAGCGCGAAAGGATGTCCGGGCAACGGCGTTGACCCCTGGCATTTCAACCCCTCTGGCTATCGCACGCTGGGCAAACGTTATGCTTATGAGGCGCTGCGCGTCATGGGCATTCCAACACAGGCGGATGCATCATACACGATACCGGCCAATCTCAAGAACTTTTTCAGCGCTACGGCGATGAGCTCTGTCAACGACATCGTCATGAAGGTGGGAACGGCACGTAACTTCGTCGTGAACGTGACCTTTGCCGACGGACACTCCGAGGATGTGTCGGACGAAGTGCAACTGACCTTGCCCGCGTTCCTCACGGTCGAACAAGGAAAACTGAAAGCAGTGGGCGAGGGGAGTGGAACGGTCACGGCGTCCTATACGGATTTCATGGGACAGATGGTCAGTACGACGTTCAATGTGGAAGCGGGTACGCAAGGCACCAACCACTATCTTACGGTCAATAACGGAACGGCTGGCACCAATCCGTGGGACAAACAGTTGAGCACATGGCTCAACACGTCGATGGAGACCGGGAAGACCTACGTGGTTAAGGCCACCATCAAGGCTGACAACGGAGGCGACTGCGCGCTTTGGCCGATATGGACGACAAGCTCTAACCGCAACCAATGGGGTAATAGCGATGATGTGCAATATCTGGATAACTTCAAGGTCACATCTTCCTTCCAAGAGTTCACATGGGAGTTCCAAGCCACATTCCCCCACGACAAAATCCAGTTCTCGTTCGGCAAGATTGGCGGACTGGTCTATTTCGACGATGTGTCGTGCAAGTTGAAGGGCTCTGATGAGGAGATGGTGGTCAACGGCAGTTTCGAGTCTGACGACCTCTCGAAGTGGGAGATTATCTCTTGGGCAGGTCAGACCATGAAGATTGAGGAAGAAGTCCAAACGGGCATCGCTCAAGTGGTGGCTGACGTTCCTGTGGGGTCTGTCGACACCGTGTACGACCTCGTGGGTCGCAAGGTGAATCCTTCCTCCCTCCGTCCCGGCATCTATATCATGAATGGCAAGAAATTCATATTGAAATAAATATCAACACCTTTTGCAAGTAGGGACGCGGCGTGCCGCGTCCGCAATACATCCCATAAAAGAACCCAAATAGTATGATTTACAAAAAGTTTTTTGCCTTAGCATGGTTGTTGGCATTCATGGCAGTCGTACCTGCCATGGCGCAAGCACCTCAGCACACACCGGAACTGGAGTTCGTGCTGCAACTGAAAGTGACTTTGGGACAAGCCTACAGCCTGGGCGACACGCCCAACGGACGGCGGACGGTGATTCCCATCACCGGAGGCACCTTCGAGGGACCGCTGCTCAAAGGCACGATTATCAACGGCGGTGCCGACTATCAGCTGGCCGACCCCAAGACCAACCGCACCACCTTAGAGGCCATCTATTCTATCAAGACCGACGATGGCGTGTATATCCACGTGCGCAACAAGGGCATCATCCATTCGGAGCAAAACGGCGGCGGTCAACCCTCGTTTTATTTCAAGGCCGCACCTCAGTTTGAGGCACCCTCTGACAGTCCCTATGCTTGGCTCAACAATGCCATCTACGTCTGCGAGCCCGCTTTCGACAGCGCCTTCCAAGGCATCGTCCTGAATGTGTGGAAGGTGAAGTGATCATCAACCGTGAAAAAATAGTCTGAATTATTTGCAGATTGTCAGATTATTTGTATCTTTGCCCCATGTAAAACCTAAAAAATTCGACAATATGAAAAAGATTATCCTTTTGATGCTGCTCGCTATATGCAGTTTGCCCATGATGGCACAAAACGATGTGTATGCTGATCCCGAATTCCCCGCCCAGTTCAACGGAGGACAGGTGGGCTTGCAGACATGGCTTGCGGACAACTTGGTCTATCCGAAAGAGGCCGCAGCACAGAAGATTGAAGGCAGGGTCATTGTGAAATTGACGATCGATCGGGGTGGCAATGTGACTTCGCCCGTCATCTTGAGGAGCGCTGACCCGATTTTGGACAAGGCTGCCATCAAACTGGTGAAGAAAATGCCCAAATGGACTCCCGCCAAGAGGAACGGCAAATCTGTGGAGTCAACAATTGTACTCCCAATCAGTTATAAGTTGTAGCTTATGAACAGTAAGAACACAAAACCATCGGCCCGGGCCGATGGTTTTGTGTTAATAGATATTCATGTAGCGTCGCAGACATCTTATCATGCCGTAGGCATCATGTTGTTCTGAGTTGTTCAATGTTGTTTGAGAAGACAAGAGATTGTATCATATATGAAACAACACGTGACAACATTAAACAACTTTTTGGGCTTGCGCCCCTTATTTTTGCCTACGGCGTAACACGAATAATCAGGAATGAACATGAATGAGTCATAAATGATTATTGATGAAAAATTTATGGAAAATTCGTGGGTAATTTGTGGATATTCATGTAGCGTCGCAGACATCCACCATGCTTCATCATAGGCACAAGCACGTCATATTTGAGAAATTTTTGAATCAGATTTGTAAAATTTCCACGCGAAGCGTGCATCGATATGATAAGGCTTTCACGCAGCGTGAAAGGATTTGACACGCTCTGCGTGGAAATTAATCAAATTTTGTTCAAATTATTCAAAATCATTGGATGATGTGGCGGCGTAACACGAATAATCAGCAATGAGCATCAATTAGCCACAAATTATAATTCATGGAAAAATTCGTGGGCAATTCTTGCATATTCATGTAGCGTCGCAGACATCCATTTGATGGATTTCCACGCGAGCGTGCATCAATTTTCTTCCAATTCTATGCTGTATTTCATCCCTTCCGGCACGATGCAACGGATGGTCTTCTGTCCGTGCGGCTCGATGGTGAGATAATTGTCGCTGTAGATGACACCGTCGATGGGACGGCCTTTCTTGTCTTTGAACACCACGCGGAGCAGATATGCCACCCGGTCGGTAAGGTTGCTGACGGTCAACGTGATATGAAGCGACTGATTCACCTTGCCGACCTCCTCTTTGATCTTGCATTTCGGCAGCGGTTGGTTGCCGACGGCTTTCAGGTCGGCATGCTTCAGCATCGGCGTTCCCGTCCAGTCTGATTTCTCCCAGTCGAAGACGTCTTCCGAGCGCGTGAGCGCATATTCGTTCTCGGCGATGACACGTCCGTCAGACTCCAATGTCAGGAACAGATAACCATTGTCTTCCGTCAGTGGGATGGGGTCAAACACCTCGACCGATGACAAGGGCGGCAAGGTTACGGCCTTCTCCTTGCTGACTAACAATTGTCCGTTCATGCCATAGACCTTCATGTGGGCTGTGGCGTCGAGGGTGTTGTCACGGCTGTTGACCGCCCGCACATCATGCCTGAGGGGGTTGTAAATCAGTTGCTCGTTCTGGCAGGCTTTTTTCACGGCATAGAAAGCCGCATTCGGCCGCAGGTAGTAGTCGTAGAGTTGCCAATAGAGACTGGGCCGCGCGCTGTTGAGCATCCACTGCACCAGTGCGGTGGCTTTCGGACTGTGATACCTGAACGCCTCAAACATCGCTTTCGTGCCATCGTAATTCACCATGTTGGCTTTGCGGAGGAAGTCGTCCAGACCCGTGGCCTCCCCGTATCGGTTGGCGACGGTTCTTTTCAGCACATCCAGTTTGTTGAACGCTTCGGCTGCTGCCGTGCAGTGGTAGTCCCATACCTCATCCAACGGCCACAGTTGGTCGCCGAGCATCTGCTGCAACGACTCCTTCACAGGCAACTGCGCCCCGATGCCGGTCTCCGTGTTGAAACCGAATGCGCCGCCGGGTGCCTCGCTGCTGTACCAATAGACGGGTGCCACATACTCATAGGGTCCCGCCATCTTGGTGCCCGAGGTGCCGGAGAGGTCGCTCTCCATCTTTTTGGCCGAGGTGATATAGGGGCGGTCGTCGATGGTCTTCTGCGCCTGTTGGTAGTGTTGCTCCAACTTGGGCACGGGCAGTTTGTCGCTGCCCACAAACCAGGCGATGATGGAGGGATGATTGCGCAGATAGCGCAACTGGTCGTCGTAGGATTGTGAGATGATTCGCACATCCTCGTCGGTGAGGATGCCACCGTAGCGGTTGTCGCACGGCTTGCCGAGATAGTCCTCCCACTCCCAGAAACAACTCCATCCGGCCAACAGCAAGATGCCTTTCTGGTCGCAGAGGTCGTACAGCGTCTGCGAGGTGCCCCAGAATCCCTCCAGACGCACGGTGTTGAGGTTCATCTCTTTGACCAGTTCCAACTGCCGGTCATACCGTTCCGCATCATCACGGAGAAAGATGTCGTCGGTCCATCCCGCTCCTAATAATTGGATACGCTTGCCGTTGAGCGTAAACGCACGATAGCCGTCGTTGGTGATGAAACTGCTGGTCTCGCGGATGCCGAAACGCACGGTCTGACTGTCGGACACGTCATTCTCCTGTTGAGGCGTTTGAGCGTTGAGCTGTAGGTCGTTATTGACGGTAGGACTGAAAAGATGGTCTCCTTCATGGATGGTCTTAAAATAGAGCGTCAGGTCGTACAACTCGGGCTTGCCCATCGTATGGCACCACCACAACCGTGGGTTCATCACATGCAACTCCTTCATCACCTCGTCGTCGATGCGGATGGTCTTCACCTCTCGGGCGAGGAGTGTGACGGGCACCTCGCACACCATGCCTTCGAACGAACACAACAAGCGACCTTTGACTTCCTTGTCGCTGAGGTTGCGCACCTGTGTCTCGACCTTTACCCAAGCCTCGTCCAGCGTCGTCAGATTGACGCGCGTGTTCACACGGGGCGACTCAATCACCACGGGACCACTGCGTTGCACCTTCACGGGGCGCACGATGCCCATGCTCTCATCCAACGGGCGCGGGTTCCAGTCCACAAAACCGATGTTATACTCTCCGGGCTGACAAGGCCACGTCATCACCACTAACGTGTTCTGTTCTTTCGCCACACCCGTCACATCAAGGGCAAAAGTGCGAAAAGGACCCGCCAGCGTGTCGCGCGATGCCACTTTCACGCCGTTGAGGAAGATGTCGGCACGATAGTCGATGCCCTCGAACAGCAACAGCACATGCTCTTCCGCATCCAATGTCAATAAAGAGAACGATTTCTTATACACCCAAGGCACTGAAAAACGTTTTTTGTCGTACTGGCGGTAATGGTCTCTCTCCAAGATGCCTGGATACTCGCCGTTGGCGGTCAAAACGCCCATGACCGTGGCTGGCACGTCCGTGGGATACCATTGAGCAGAAGAGACATCCTGGGCTGACAGTGCCGCCCCGTCGAGTCCTACTGCCTCTGACGACTGGCAGAGCCAACCCTTGTCCAAATTGATGGTCTGTGCCACGCCCAATGACGTGCAAAACATCGTCAACAACAGGAATGTGATTTTTTTCATGGTCGGTTGATGTTGGTTATGAGTTCTCTAACATGGCGGCGCCAAGCAGTGCCGCGTCTTCAAGATGTGAGGGGGCGATATGCAAACGGGCTACTGACTCGGGGTAGGGGAAATTGCCTAGACGAGTCCACATCGCATCTTTGTAGAAGTCGAAAGCATCCGCTATGCCTCCGCCTAAGAAGATGGCCTCAGGGTCGTAAGCAAACAGCACGGCTTCAATCAAATGACCGAGGTTGTCGCCGTACTCGCGCCAGAGGTCAAGTGCCTTCGGGTCGCCGCGCCGCGCATCCGCAGCCAACTGCTTGCCGGTTGTGCCGTAAGCCTCGAAGAAACGGCTGGCACAGTAATATTCATAGTCCTTCTCGCGAAACGGCAGCGAACCGACCTCGCCGGCACAGGTGTTGCGGCCGTTGTAGAGGTGGCCGTTGATAATCAACCCGGAACCGACTCCGGTGCCCAAGGTCAGACCTACCATGTCGTTGTAAGGACGGCCTTCACCGAACACATGCACACCTAACGCGAAACAGTTGGCGTCGTTGTTGATGTGCGCAGGACGGTGAAAAGCGTTTTCAAGGATATCTTTGAGATGCACCTCCTCCCATGCCGGGATGTTGGCGGCATGATAGACGATGCCGTGCTCACGGTCCACGACCGTAGGCACGCCCACTCCGATGGAGGTCACCTCGTCGTTCATCAGCCGTTCCACCAAAGCCAACAAGGCGGCGTTCACTTCTTGTTCCGTTCCTTTCGGGCAGTCGGTCACCTCTTTCCTCACCAGCAGCTCGTCATCGACAAGCCCGGCACGGAAATTCGTTCCGCCTAAATCCAATCCTATTCTCATCAGGTGATAATTGTTTAAGTTTTCCCACCGTTTTACCTTTCACAGCGGCAAAAATAGTATAAAATGTTTAAAGACAAGGTTCGTGCGTGCGGACACAGAGACCCGCCCCTACAGCACCAAATGATTTGTTCAGCCATTGCGCCCTGAAAGGGCAAAGCAATCCCACCCTGTGTCTCCAAATGATTTGTGCAACCACTGCGCCAAATGATTTGTTCAGCCATTGCGCCCTGAAAGGGCAAAGCAATCCCACCCTGTGTCTCCAAATGATTTGTGCAACCACTGCGCCAAATGATTTGTGCAACCACTGCGCCCTGAAAGGGCAATTCTGCTCATAGCCCAGGGCAGCGCCCTGGGTATTGAAATGGATGTGTGGACGTGCGCCCTGAAAGGGCAAAAGCCCTAATCAGAAAACACATATCTTTCATTATACTCCCTTAGCAGTCGAAGACCGCGGTAACTCCCCCCTAACTCCCTTTACTTCAAATACTCAAAGATGTCAATGGCTCCCATCTCGTCTTTGACATCCATCGACGGAACCATCTCCACAATCTTGGTCTTGCCACTCGCTTTATCGACATAAAAATGCACAAAAGCACCCGTGTAACTGCGGAAAACCACTTCAAACGTGGTGTCCGTCTCTTCTCCCATCGATAAATACATCATAGAGGATTTATCCACAGGCTCCTCACCATCCGATGTTTGGCTTTTATCTTTCTCTTCCTCGGCATTCCAACCATATTGTTGATGACAATAGTTGCCCACTCCTTCAAGGGCCACCTCTGCCGTGATCTTACGTTTCGAGACACCGGCACTGTCTTCATCTGCAACCGGCTTACGCTCATCTGGCGCCTTTTTCACGCTGTCTTGAACTTCTGTTTGAGAGGATGTGTTGACCTCTGTTTTGTGATTACCACATGAGCAAAACAATAAAACCAAAAACGCAGTAGATACGAGAATCAATTTCATAATATGCTAATATTTAAAGTTTTCGATGTGCAAAGTTACAAGTTTTTTTGAAAAAGCATTGGATAAGTCTGAAAAAGTATTATCTTTGTAGCAGAAAACCCTTTACCGTCGGACCGGCGTATAATAATTCACCCTTAATAAGATGAAACGTATGAAAAAGACGATGCTGCTCCTCTTGGTCTGCACTTTAACGGCTGTGGGCTGCGCACAGGATTTAACGAGTACGGAGACCATAAAAGCCTTGGAACTGTGCAATAAAAAACAATATGAGAAGGCCCTTCCTGTTCTCGAAAAAGAAGCGAATCGAGGCGTTATCCAAGCCCAATATGCCTTAGGACGATTATATCTTCAAGGGACTGGCGTGTCGCAGAATTGTGTGAAGGCCTTGGACTATCTGCTGAAAGCCGGCAACCAGAATTTTTCGGATGCGCAATACACCTTAGGGACGATATACGCCGAAGGCATGTGTGTTGATCAGGATTACGTCAAAGCCATCGACTGGTATTCTAAAGCGGCTAAGCAAAATAATGTTCAAGCGGAATTCAACATCGGATATACCTATGCCAACGGCTTGGGCGTGAAGCAGAACTACAACCTGGCCTTGCAGCATTACCTAAATGCGGGGGAGGTGGGACATGCCGAGGCACAGTTCTATGCCGGTGTGTTATATGCCAACGGATGGGGCATCAAACAAAATTACAAAAAAGCTGTGGAATGGTTCCTTAGAGCGGCTTTCAATGACCATAAAGAGGCGCAATTCAATGTCGGCATCATGTTTAAAGACGGCCTCGGTATCAAGAAGAATCTTGAGCGCGCGAAGTACTGGCTTCAGAAAGCTGCCGATAAAGGTGTCGTCCAAGCAAAGGAAGTGCTGCAAGAACTGAAGTAGGGATGCGGTGTTCTTGCAGCACTTCCTGTCGGCTCGGTCTTCTATTTGGTCGTCAGTGACCTATTCCCATGCCTGTCCTTGATTGATGGTCAGAAGGGTGTCGATGTATAGGCCTGTGTCGTAAATGAAGGCGCTGCTGGTGACCGATGGCATACCGGCGTTGTTGATGCTGCTGGCAATTTTGTATAGACTGCCTATAAACAAACCCCATGCCTTGCTTAGGTCTTGTGCGGCCTCACGGGTTTCTTCCGGCATTTCTTCGTTGTCATATTCCGCAATCTTGTCAGCCAGTAGCAATCTTTTATCCATCAGGTATTGTATTCGCGCCCTCTCATCACCGGGCACTTTGCCTTCGTAGGTCTGCAGCATCTTGGCTTCAGGGCTGTCGGGCAGCAGATAACCTATTCTCAGGTCGAGTGAGGCAATGCGGCGGTCGCACATCTGTTTGACCACCCATCCGTTTTCGAGCGGTTTCATGCTGTACCATTCGCCGTTGGTCGAGCATTTGTCATAATACCACACCGCTTTCCCCGTCAGTTTCCACCAGGCATCGTTCTCCATGGCCAATGCCTCTCTCACCTTCTCAGGCAGTGGCGAGGCGTTACCCTTCGCGTCAGGTGTCTGTATGTTGGTGATCATCCAACTTTTCAGCACGGCGAGATACAGGTTCATGGACAAAGAGACCTCGGAATAACCGTTCATCTCCATCTGCGAACCAGCCGTCATTTCTTCGATGCTTTCGAGAATGCGGCCAGTTGTCTGTTTCACGTCGTCAAACCGCTCGATGCGGGTGATGTCGGTCGTCTTTTTCTTGGTGGTGAAAAACTGCTGTTGGATGGCTTTCGTGTACAACTGCGCCCATTCAAAAGGCGTGTAGCGCTCCTCGTCGATGAGAAGGGCGGAACACAGCAACATCCGTATCATCATCCGTTCGCGCTCGGTGCCTTTCACCATCTTGGCGTCGTCGGAGACAAAACTCGTTTCGGGGGCTTGACTGAGTTTGTTGACATCATCGTAGAATTGTTTCAACCGCGCCTCGTTGGCCGTGAATGTCAACTGGGGCAGGGGAGTGGCAGCCGCCAATGTCATGGGCACCACGATGCCTAACAACCATAATAAGAACAGTTTCTTCATCATATCTTTTATTTTAAAAGTTTTCAAAACAGTTTATTTTCATAAAGGCTATTGTGCAACCACTGCGCCCTGAAAGTGCAATGCAGTCCTCCCAACCCAGTGTCTCCAAA
>CAMJFC010000058.1 GCA_946404865.1 uncultured Prevotellaceae bacterium | reverse complement strand
GCGGAATTCCTCCAACTCCTCATCACTGTAACGTGTCTTTTCTGCCATAATAGATGTAATAGCTATGATAGATACAATAGAATATAATTATTGATTTATGAAATACTTAAGATTCAAAGAGTTATGATGACATCATACTTTTTCAACGAGGATATTGGCTTTGAAGGTGTCAAAGTCAACCTCGGCGCCTTGATTCTCCGCCAAGTTAATCTGGTCGGCGAGCACTTGTGTCTTGATATACTCATCGAAAGCCTCTACAGCCTCTTTCACTGCTTCTTGCGGTGTAATGGTGAGGCGGATACGGTCAGTGATTTCCAAACCGCCCTCTTTGCGCAAGTTCTGAATGCGGTTGATGAGTTCGCGTGCCATTCCCTCGCGACGCAGTTCATCGGTGAGTTCCACTTCAAGAGCCACAGTGAGATTGCCCTCATTGGATACGAGCCATCCGGGGATATCCTCGCTGATGATTTCCACATCTTCTGCTTCTACAACAGCATCTTGTCCTTCGATCTGGAACGTGAAGCGTCCGTCTTGTTCAAGCTGTGCGATATCCTCTTGTGACATCTGCGCCACTTGCGCTGCTACGCCCTTCATGAGTTTTCCGAATTTCTTACCCATAGTGCGGAAGTTGCATTTCACCTTTTTCACTAGGATACCTGCGCCTTCCACGAAATTGAGCTCTTTAACATTCACCTCGTTTCGAATCAAATCGGCCACTGCCTCGATATGTGCCCGTTGCGCATCGTCAACAGCAGGAATCATGATTTGCTGCAGCGGTTGGCGTACCTTGATATTGACTTTACGTCTGAGCGCAAGCACCATTGAGGTGATTTTCTGTGCCATCTCCATTCTCGCCTCTTGCTCTTGATCAATCAATGTCTCATCGACCTCTGGGAACTGCTCAAGATGGATGCTGTCAAGTTCTCCGCCCAAATCTTGATAGAGTTGGTCTGCGTAGAACGGGGCAAACGGAGCCAGAAGTTTGGCTACGGTCATCAGGCATGTGTAGAGCGTACTGTAAGCTGCGAGTTTGTCTTCATCCATCTCTTTGCCCCAGAAGCGCTTGCGGTTCAAACGCACATACCAGTTAGACAGGTCATTGTTGACGAAAGCGTCTATGAGGCGTCCTGCACGTGTGGGGTCATAATTGTCCATCTCCTTGCGCACACCTCTGATGAGAGTGTTGAGCGACGACAGTATCCACCGGTCGATTTCGGGCCTTTTCGCCACATCCACCTTCTCAGCGTCTTTGGGTTCAAATCCATCAACATTGGCATAGAGTGCAAAGAAGCTATACGTATTATATAAGGTGCCAAACAATTTGCGTCGGACCTCATCGACACCATTGCGGTCAAATTTCAAGTTATCCCAAGGTTCAGAGTTGGTCATCATGTAGAAACGCACAGCGTCAGCACCGTAAGTGCCAATCATCTCAAAGGGGTCTTCCACATTGCCTTTGTGTTTGCTCATCTTTTCACCTTTGGCATCAAGCACCAAACCGGTTGAGATGACATTTTTAAAAGCCACGCTGTCGAACACCATGGTGGCTATGGCGTGAAGTGTGAAGAACCATCCACGTGTCTGATCCACACCTTCGTTGATAAAGTCAGCGGGGAAAGCGATGTGTTTGTCGATGACCTCTTTGTTCTCAAAGGGATAGTGAACCTGCGCGTAAGGCATAGAGCCAGAATCGAACCAAACGTCAATCAGGTCAGCCTCGCGGTGCAACGGTTGTCCTGATGCGCCAACCAAAACGATATTGTCAACGTAAGGACGGTGGAGGTCGATGCGGTCATAATTCTCTTGAGAGAAATCGCCCGGCACAAAACCTTTCGCTTTGAGCGGGTTTTCATTCATGACTCCGGCGACCACAGCCTTTTCAATCTCGTTGTATAGTTCTTCCACCGACCCGATACAGATTTCCTCACGGGTGTCTTTATTGCGCCAGATGGGCAGCGGTGTACCCCAGAAACGCGAACGGGAGAGATTCCAGTCGTTCAGATTCTCCAGCCAGTTGCCAAAACGGCCTGTACCCGTTGACTCGGGCTGCCAGTTAATCGTCTTATTCAGTTCAAACATTCTCTCCTTCTTAGCGGTAGAACGGATGAACCATGAGTCGAGAGGATAATAAAGGACAGGCTTGTCTGTGCGCCAACAATGGGGGTAATTGTGGACATGCTTTTCGATTTTATAGGCTGTGCCCTCCTGTTTCATCTCCATGCAGATAGCGATATTCAAGTCTTCAGCTTTTGCCGCCGCCTTTTCATCGTATTTTCCATCCACATTAAACTCAGGAGCATAAGCGTTTTTCACATAGTCGCCAGCATGATGACTATATTTTTCCACATCGACACAAGCAGAGATAAACTCTTCAGCCAGTTCGTCGATGACATAATACTTGCCTTGAAGGTCCACCATGGGGCGCGTCTCCCCACCTTTGTTGATGAGGAAGAGCGACGGCACCCCCGCATCTTTCGCCACCTTTGCATCATCGGCACCGAAGGTCGGCGCGATGTGTACGATACCTGTACCATCCTCAGTGGTCACGTAGTCGCCGGGGATGACGCGGAAGGCAGCGTCGGCCATCTCCACAAACCGGTCAACTCCGACCGTGAAGACTTTTGTTGCATCGTGCGCGGCAGCTTCTTTCACAAACGCTGCTGCATTGTCATCCAACCGTTCACATGGTTTCACCCACGGCATGAGCTGTTGGAATTTCATGCCGACCAGATCAGAACCTTTATATTGTCCAACGACACGGTACGGGATAATTTTGTCGCCCTGCTTATAAGCCTCCATGTCGGCATATTCGCCTTCAGGTCTCAAGTAGGCATCTAAACGTGCAGCCGCCATGACCGCAGAGATTTTCTCGGCATTATACGGATTATAGGTCTGCACACAGACATAATCGATAGCCGGTCCCACGCAAAGTGCCGTATTCGAAGGCAATGTCCACGGTGTTGTCGTCCAAGCGAGGAACACGGGAGTGCCCCACCCTGTCATCTCCGGCCTCGGGTCAACGATACGGAATTGGGCTGTGACAGTGGTGTCTTTCACATCGCGATAACATCCGGGTTGGTTCAGTTCATGACTTGACAGACCTGTTCCTGCACCCGGTGAATAGGGCTGAATGGTATATCCTTTGTAGAGCAGTCCTTTGTCGTAGAGTTGACGCAGAAGCCACCACAACGTCTCGATATATTTGTTGTCGTATGTGATGTAGGGATGGTCGAGGTCGACGAAGTAACCCATCTTCTCTGTCAGTGAGCGCCACTCTGCAGTGTATTTCATCACATTCTCGCGACACCGCTGATTGTAATCCTCCACGGAAATGTATTTCGGCGACTGATGGTTGTCGATATCAGCCTTGGTGATGCCGAGTTCCTTCTCCACACCGAGTTCGACTGGCAGTCCGTGTGTGTCCCAGCCAGCCTTGCGGTGCACCTGGAATCCGCGCATCGTCTTATATCTGTTGAAAGTATCTTTAATACTGCGCGCAAGCACATGGTGAATGCCCGGGTGTCCGTTGGCCGATGGAGGACCTTCGAAGAAGATAAACTGCGGGCAGCCTTCACGCTCGCTGATTGACCGATGGAAAATATCTTTTTCCATCCACTCCTTGAGTATGCTGTCATTGATGGCGGTGAGATTAAGACCGCCGTATTCGGCAAATTTCTTAGCCATTTTCTGTCTTTTTTTATTACTTTGTATCAATTAGGGTGCAAAGTTATAAAAAAATAAATTGACAGCAAAATTTTGGAGTTGATTTTAGGCCAACATTACTTTCTTAGTAAATCCCGAAGAGAACCACCATTGATGAATTGGTCTAAATCGACATCCGTCCAAATGCCTCTGACGTGTCCTGTCTCTGACTTTTGCCAAAGGATGGGTTTGGCTCCTTTGACTATGGGAGGATTGCTATAATTGGCAATCCATAAAGGGTAGTCGTTGAAATGCGGGGCAAGGTAATCGTTGTAGAAATTCTGATTGGTATAGATAACGGGCTTGCATTGATAATGCCGTTCCATGAGTAGCACCATTTTCTTGACACTGTCAATCAAATGCGTGGTATCGCCATTGCACAGACTCTGGTCTTCCACGTCGAACACAGGCCGTAGGTCTTGTTGTTTAAGTTTGACCATACTGGTGAAATCGTCCATTTGCCGCTGCACGGGAACAGCCATATTAAAGAAATGGTAGCTCCCCACCTTGATTCCTTTCTGATGCGCCATTTCAAGGTTATGCGCGTAATTGACATCTTTGTTTTTTTTCCCCACCGCCCTCAGATAAACAAATTGCAACTCCGGGTTTTTCGCTTTGAGTGTATCCCAAAAGATACGTCCTTGATATTGTGAGACATCCACACCTTGAAATCCCACACTGAAAGGTTCACCCGCTTTCAAGTCCTTCTCAGGCCATTCCGAGTCAGTAGCTATGTGTCTGCGCAACAATAACAACACCACAGCAGCCACGACAACAAACACCACGGCTGCAATCCACCACATTCTATTATTTACTCTCTTCACAGCTTTCCCTGCTCACCAAGATAACTGTCTTTGAACCCGAGGAAGTAAAGCACACCATCAAGACCAATCGTATTGATAGACTGCTTGGCATTGGCCACAACACGCGGTTTGGCATGGAAGGCGATACCGAGTCCGGCCTCGGAAATCATGGGCAGGTCATTGGCACCATCGCCCACAGCAATGGTCTGGGCAAGGTTCACCTTCTCTACTTGAGCAATGAGTTTCAGTAATTCCGCCTTTCGGTGTCCATCCACAATTTCACCCACATAGCGTCCGGTGAGTTTTCCGTCTTCATCTATCTCCAACTCATTAGCATAGACATAATCAATGCCGTAACGCCGTTGGATGTATTCACCGAAGAAGGTGAATCCACCGCTGAGGATAGCAATCTTATATCCGCAACGTTTGAGCACCGACATGAGCCGGTCAACGCCTTCGGTGATGGGCAGATGCTCGGCAATATCTTGCATGACACTGACATCCAATCCTTTGAGCAAGGCCACCCGCTCGGTGAAACTCTCTTTGAAGTCAATCTCGCCGCGCATGGCACGCTCGGTGATAGCCTTCACCTTGTCACCCACCCCAGCGCGTATAGCCAATTCGTCGATGCATTCCGTCTGTATGAGCGTAGAGTCCATATCAAAGCAGATCAGCCGGCGCATCCGACGGAACATATCATCGCGCTGGAAGGAGAAATCTATCTCCATGGTAGCAGAGAGACGCATCAGTTCTGCTTGCATGGCAGGACGGTCTTGAGGCGTGCCACGTAGCGAGAACTGGAAGCAAGCCCTTACGTTGCGCTCCGGATTCTTGATGCTCATACGTCCCGTGAGGCGGAGAATGGAGTCGATGTTGAGCCCGTGTGCGGCTATGACCTTCGTCACCGCCTCTATCTGCACCGCCGAAAGGCTTCGGCCTATAATGGTAAGGATATAACGGTTTTTACCTTGACGGTTCACCCATTCCTCGTATTCGTCGTCGGTGATGGGCGCGAATCCGATGTTCACGCCCAACTCGGTGGCTTTGAAAAGAAGTTCTTTCATCACCTGCCCCGAGTGCATCTCGTCCATGCGGATAAGGATACCCAATGAGAGCGTGCTATGGATATCGGCCTGTCCGATGTCGAGTATTTGCGCTTGGTAGCGTGCCAAGACCGACATAACAGACGCTGTGAGTCCAGGCCGGTCTTGACCGGTGATACGAACGAGTATTTGTTCTTTTTTAACGGTTTGTTCGGTTTCCATATCGTTGTGCTTCGCTAAATAATAAATAAGAATGATAAAGGACTGCTATCTCTTGTTAAGGTTGATTGTCCTTTATCTTCCTGAGCAGTCAAAGACTGCGGATAGTTCCGCTGCAAAGGTACAAAAAAGGAACGGGATAATTGACGAAGAAATAAAAAAACACGTTAAAATTTTGAGGGGTTATATGTTTTTCATACATTTGCAGTCCTAAACTTATCAATACATGTTGAATCGTATCAACCCAAGCTAAGATGAAAAGACTATTGATTGTTTGTGCACTGATTTGTGCATCTTTCACGGCCATGGCGCAAATCCCCTCAGTCACACTGAAAGACATAAACGGCAAGAGTGTTAGGACAGACACCCTGTCGAACGACGGCCGTCCCATCATCATCGACTTTTTCGCCACTTGGTGCAAACCCTGCAACCGTGAGTTGACCGCCATCAGTGAAGTATATGAAGAGTGGCAGGAGGAAACGGGTGTGAAACTCATTGCCGTGAGCATCGACCAAGCTCAAAACATCCACAAGGTACGTCCGCTTGTGGATCAACACGGTTGGCCCTACGAAGTACTGCTCGACCCCAACAGCGATTTCAAACGTGCCTTGGGCATTCAGATGATACCCTTCGTGCTCATTATCGACGGTCAGGGCCAAATTGTTTATAAGCATAATGGCTATACTGACGGAGCCGAAGAGGAATTGATAGAAAAAGTAAGAGAATTAGTGAAACAATAACATTCCATGTTCGTAAGAAAAAGACTGTTTCTACTCTGCGCTTTGTGTACTGTGCTGACTGCGAACGGCCAAACCGATGACAAAAAGTTTATCGTCAGCGGAAACATACAAAGCGACATCCTCATTCCGCAAGATGACGAGAAAATCGGTACGGAAAAGACCTCGGATGATGTGCAAACCAACACTTACGCTGAGGTAAGTGTAATGAGCCAACATCTCGAAGCGGGAGTTCGTGTGGAGTATTTGGAGCACCCTCTGCCTGGATTCGAAAAGGACTTCAAGGGTTGGGGAGTCCCCTATTATTATATAAAAGGTAAGTTGAAAAACCTTGAGGTCACAGCCGGCCATTTCTATGAGCAATTCGGCTCGGGTTTCATCCTTCGCACATACGAAGAACGTTCGTTAGGCATTGACAATTCATTGCTGGGCGGCCGCATCTTGTACCGACCTGTAAAAGGCGTGCAACTCAAAGCCTTGAGTGGCAAACAAAGGAGGTATTGGAATCACAACCACGCATGGGTGAGCGGTGGCGATGTGGAATTGAACTTAGAACAGTGGATAGCACCATTGCAGCGCAACGACACCTATCTGACCTTCGGTTTCTCTTTTGTCAACAAACATGAGAAAGCCAGCGACGATGAGATTTTTGCCGATGCCACCCATCAACTCAACCTGCCCGAGAATGTGAATGCCTGGGATGTGCGTGCGCATCTGACCCGTGGTCCACTCAACGTGATGGCTGAATATGCACAGAAGACACAAGACCCTTCGTTCGACAACGGCTATATCTATCGCAAAGGATATGTCACCATGCTCACAGCCTCGTATTCCGTCAATGGACTGAGTCTGTTGGCACAAGCCAAGCGGTCGGACAATATGAGTTACCGCAGCCGTCGTTCTATGAACGGCATATCCTCGATGATTAACCACCTGCCAGCTTTTACGATGGAGCATACATATACGCTGGCTGCGCTCTACCCTTACGCCACTCATCCCGGCGGCGAGTGGGCCTATCAGGCGGAACTGGGTTATACATTTAAACGTAAGACAGTTTTAGGCGGGAAATATGGCACAAGCGTCAAAGTAAACTTCTCACATGTGCATGCCATCGACCGCCATGAGCACGAGCCGATTGCCGGCGTCGAGTCATTGCGCGGCAGTGACGGTTACGGTTCATCATTTTGGAAATGGGGCAATGAAATGTATTACCAAGACCTGAACGTGCAGATAGAAAAACGCATCACCCGTGATTTTAAATTGAACCTGATGTACATGAACCAATTCTACAACAAGACCATAGTAGAAGGCGAAGGAGGGATGGTTCATTCCAATATTTTTGTGGCCGAAGGCAAATACAAATTCAATAAAAAGATGACGCTTCGTGGTGAAGCCCAATACTTGACTACACATGGCGACCAAGGCGATTGGTTGTTCGGACTGCTTGAGTTGTCGGCGGCACCCCATTGGATGATTACCGTGAGCGATGAATACAACTGTGGAGAGACTGGTCTGCATTACTATACCGGTGCGGTGACTTTCAACACCGGTGCCCATCGGGTGCAAGCCGGCTATGGTAGAACCCGTTCCGGATACAACTGCTCTGGTGGCGTATGCCGTTATGTGCCTGCCAGCAAAGGCTTCACCTTATCATATAATTATAATTTCTGACCGCCATGGCACACAAGCATATCCTATTCATTTTTTTGACCACAATCTGTATGCTGTCCGCATGTGACAACATCAGCGAAGATGAGCGTTATATCTACGTAAAACCCGCCGAGGTGGCGCGTGCCGTGCTGGTTGAAGACTTCACTGGCCAGCGTTGTATCAACTGTCCGAGTGCCGCCGACGAGATTAAACAGTTACAAGCACAATACGGGTCTGACAAAGTGATAGCGGTGAGCATCCATGGTGGCAGTATGGCTCAATACTCCACCTCAAAAGTAGTGGGACTGCGAACCCCGTTAGGCGACGAGTATAACGACTACTGGAATATAGAATCGTGGCCTGCCGGACTTGTTGACCGGCGTGGTCCGGTAGCCACTTTTGACCAATGGGCTGCACAGGTAAGAAACGAATTGGAAAGAACGTCGCCCGTAGGACTTCATTTGGTGACCACTTATGACACCACATCCCGCACACTCACCATTGTCACCACAACTGAGTGTTCGACATCCCTTGCCGGGCAATTGCAATTATGGATAACAGAGGATGACATCACTGCTCCGCAACAAATGCCCGACGGCACCTTCAATGCTACTTACCTGCACCAGCACGTCCTTCGTGCTGCGGTGAACGGCAGTTGGGGCGAAGCCGTTTCTCTTAAGGAAGGTGAAACCTCTTCGTTCACTCATACCATCACACTCGATGAGCCATGGGATGCTCAGCACATTTCGGTCGTGGCCTTTATTTACGACAAAGAAGGGGTATTCCAAGCCGTGGTTGAGCCTGTGCACATTTGAACGTGAGTACATGCAGGTTCTACATGACTTTGCGTTACTTGATGACTTGAAACCGTGCGAACTTAATCAAGAGTTGTTTGACACCGACATTTTGGAAATTGACGGTGATTTTTGTGTTTTCACCCGTTCCCTCAACACGTAGCACATCACCGATGCCGAAACGGTCGTGAGAGATAACCGAACCCTCGGCCACAGAGATGGGAGCCCCCTCCCCAGCCTTGCCCGAGGGGAGGGAGTGAATACTCCGGAGATTGCGAGACGGTAAGCGGGAGGATGGAGTAGATGGTTGAGAGGTCGGTTGAGAGGAGGGTCGAGGTGGCTGTTGTCCGGTGGACGAGTTGATGGAGGGTTTGAAGGATGGTCTGGGGTCGGCCTTGAATTGTGTGGCTACGGGATATGACCTCGACTCCTCTTCCCACATCCTTGACAACCGAGACTGACGACGGGGTTTCGCCCAGGAATCGTCTTCTGCATTTTTGTTGACAATGGTCATGAGCGCCGGGTCTATTTCCCGGATAAAACGGCTTGGCGTGCAAAATTCGGGTTTTCCATAGCGATATCGATTCTCTGCGCTGGTGAGGATGCAATGCTTCTCAGCCCTTGTGATGGCCACATAAAAGAGTCGGCGCTCCTCCTCCAATTCCCGTGCCGAGGTACACAACTGACTGGGGAAGATATTCTCGTCCAACCCGACGATGAACACAGTGGGAAACTCTAATCCCTTGGCACTGTGAATGGTCATCAACGTGACACGTGCCGCCTCTTCATCACCGTCACTGTCAAGGTCAGTAATGAGAGACACCTCCTGCAGGTAATCATTAAGTCCGGTCTCCCCTGCCCTGTCCTCTTCATTGCGTGTGTCCACGAAGTCATTGATGGCATTCATCAATTCGCGCACATTCTCCTGACGCGCCATCCCTTCAATAGAAGTATCACTGAAAATCTCCTTCGACACTCCCGACTGCCGTACAACCTCATCGGCTAAAGCAGCCACGTCGCATTCTTTGGAACGGTTGATGAATCCCGCAATCATGTTACGGAACTCAGCAAGTTTTCTTGATGCCGCCCCTTTGAGTTGCAGTCCATACTGCAATGGATTCTCTAAAAGTGCCCAAACACTTACGTCTGCTTGGTGTGCCGTATCCAACACTTTATTCAATGTTGTATTGCCGATACCACGTGCCGGATAATTGATGATGCGTCGAAGTGCTTCTTCATCATCGGGGTTGGCCACCAAACGCAGATATGCGATGATATCTTTAATCTCCTTTCTTTGGTAAAAACTCAGCCCCCCATAAATACGATAGGGAATATTCATCGAGCGCATCTGCTCCTCAAAAGTACGGCTTTGCGCATTCGTTCGATAGAGAATGGCGAAATCGCTGTATTCACAGTGTTCCGCCTTCATGATTCGTTTGATGTCGCGGCACACGAGCAACGCCTCCTCCTTATCGCTGACTGTGGGACGGTAGATAATTTTCTCCCCTTGGTCGTTACGGCTGAATACATCTTTTTGGATTTGCCACTGATTATGCTTGATCAGGCTGTTGGCCGCCTGCACGATACGCTGTGTGGAACGATAGTTCTGTTCAAGTTTGAAGAGCCGTGTATCGTTGTATATTTTTTGGAAATTAAGGATATTGTCGATATTAGCGCCACGGAAAGCATAAATGCTCTGGGCATCATCGCCCACGACACACACGTGCTGGTGTTCGCGAGTAAGCTGCAACACGATGCACTGTTGGGCATAATTAGTGTCCTGATACTCATCCACCAGGACATACTGGAAGCGTTCAGCATATTTCCTGCGGATGTCATCATGCTCGTTGAAGAGTTGAAAAGTAAGCATGAGCAGGTCGTCAAAGTCCATGGCATTGGCCGTTTTGCATCGCGCCGAATAAGCCGAATATATAGCCGTCATTGCAGGCATCTTATGTTCTTGGTCGCGGCGTTGTGCCGCCGCGTCGATAGCATATTGTTCAGCAGAAATCAAATGGTTTTTGGCCATGGAGATGATATTGTGTACAGAAGCCGGTTTATAGACCTTGTCATCGAGATTCATCTCCTTGATGATATTCTTGATGAGTGACCGGGAATCCGTTTCGTCATAAATGGTAAAATTATTGTTGAAACCGATGGACGGTGCTTCTGCACGGAGGATTCTTGCAAAAATGCTATGAAACGTACCCATCTGGATATACCTGGCGCTACGGTCGCCCAACAGTGTCTCCACACGCTGTTTCATCTCTCGTGCCGCCTTATTGGTAAAGGTGAGCGCAAGGATGTTCCACGGTTTGTATCCATTGAAGAGCAGATAAGCGATTTTATAGGTAAGCACGCGTGTTTTTCCAGAGCCGGCACCTGCGATGACGAGCGAAGCCCCGTCAATATATTCCACAGCCTGCCGTTGGCTGTCATTAAGTTCTTGCAAGAAATCCATTTCTTAGTTGAAAGTCGTAATGATGATATTGATGATTAGAAAGAAAGTGCGAGATAAGAATTGTCTATTGTGAATGATGAATTGCTACTCTTTTGGAGGGAATGCGGGAGTGGCAGCCATTCGTTTGAGATATGTTTTCTGTAATTTGAGCATATGTTTTGAAGGGTGTCCGAGATCGCGCTTTCGGGGTTGAGGCAGACAAGTAGCAATCAAAGCACACTCTTCTTTTGTGAGTAATTTTGCCGACTTATGGAAAAAGGTGTTGGCAGCGGCTTCGGCACCATAAACATCAGGTCCCATCTCGATGGAATTGAGATAAACCTCCATAATCCGTTCCTTACTCCAAAACAACTCTATGAGGAATGTGAAATACGCCTCCAATCCTTTCCTGAGCCATGTGCGGCCGTGCCACAAGAACACGTTTTTCGCTACTTGTTGAGAAATGGTGCTGCCGCCACGCAATCTCGCCTTACCCTGTTCTTTATTCTTTTGGTTCTCTTCGTATGCATCTTGGATTGCTTCCCAATCAAACCCGTGATGGGTGAGGAAGTGGGCATCTTCACTGGAGATGACGGCCACAGCCAGGTGGGGTGAGATTTTGTCTAAGGGTTTCCATGTATGATGCCAGGCCATCGACTTTCCTTCAAACAGGTTGCCAACGGCTTGTATAACCATGGGAGGGGTGACATACACCGGCACAAACCGATATACGATGACCGCAAGAATGGAAGACGTGAAGAAAAAGATCAGTCCCCACTTCAATACTTTTCTAAAGAACCTGAATACTTTCATTTGAAAAAATATGGGCGGATTATGAAAAATCCGCCCAAGAAGTCGTTAATAATGACAATTCACAGATTACTGGAGCGTACCATTCTGTGCAGCATTGATCATAGCCTCAGAAGCATAGAGGAGGATGTCAACGCGGCGGTTCTGAGCACGACCGGCAGCAGTGTTGTTGTCAGCTACGGGATAATCGTAAGCATAGCCCACAATGTTCTTCAACTGAGAATAGGGCACACCACACTGTGTGAGGTAGTTGGCCACAGACTGTGCACGACGCTGAGAGAGGCTCTCATTGGTAGCGCGTGAACCGGTGTTGTCGGTATGACCTTGAACCTCAACAGAGAGTTGGGGGTCACTGATGAGCACCTGAGCGAATTTAGACAGAGAAGCCTGAGAAGCAGAGTTGAGGTCAGCTTTACCCGTCTGGAAGAGGATACCAGAATCGAAGGTAACCTTCACGGCTTTGAGGTTGTTAGCATCGGTGAATTCCTCAACCTTAGCGTTCTCCACCTGAGCAGCCTTAGCCTTCACTTTATCCATGTGTTTGCCGATAAGAGCACCTGTTGTGCCACCCACAGCAGCACCCACAGCAGCACCCACAGCGGTATTACCTGCTAATTTACCAATCACGCCACCAGCGAGCGTTCCAGCAATGGTACCGATGCCACCACCCTTGACGGCATTGCTCAAATTACAGCTCACCAGAAGTGTCAGACACATTGCCAATGTAGCAAATTTCATTTTTTTCATAATTCGTAAAAATTTAATGTTAATAATTCAATAAATTGCTTGTAGGGTAATCTCCACCAAACATATAGCAGAGTTTCAGATGCAAAGATACTTCTTTTTTTTAGTATGCCATCATTTTTCATGTTTTTTTTACTATTTTTTTGAAAATTGTCAATTACAACACCATTTTATTCAAATAAAGCACTACCTTTGCACTTCGAAAAACAAAATCTATCATATCAAATGGCAAAAGAATTAAAAGATTTGACCAAGCGTGCAGACAATTATAGTCAGTGGTATAACGACTTGGTGGTGAAAGCCGACTTAGCCGAGCAATCAGCTGTGCGCGGTTGTATGGTCATCAAGCCTTATGGCTATGCTATCTGGGAAAAGATGCAACAGCAGTTGGACAAGATGTTTAAAGAGACAGGGGTGCAAAACGCTTATTTCCCTTTGTTGATACCCAAATCATTCCTCTCACGCGAAGCGGAACATGTGGAGGGATTTGCCAAGGAGTGTGCCGTGGTGACCCACTACCGTCTGCGTGCGAATGCTGACAAAAGCGGTGTTGAGGTGGATCCCGGTGCCCGTCTGGAAGAAGAGTTGATTATCCGCCCCACCTCAGAGACCATCATTTGGAACACTTATAAGAACTGGATACATTCTTGGCGCGACCTGCCTCTGTTATGCAACCAGTGGTGCAATGTGATGCGTTGGGAGATGCGCACGCGTCCCTTCCTCCGCACGTCTGAGTTCTTGTGGCAGGAAGGCCATACCGCCCACGCCACACGTGAAGAAGCAGAGAAAGAAGCACAAAAGATGCTGAAGGTATATGCCGACTTCGCTGAGAAATGGATGGCTGTGCCTGTTGTTCAGGGTGTGAAGAGTGAGACAGAGCGTTTTGCCGGTGCACTTGACACCTATACCATTGAGGCCATGATGCAGGACGGCAAAGCCCTTCAGAGCGGCACCAGCCACTTCTTAGGTCAGAACTTCGCTAAGGCGTTCGATGTAACCTTTTTGAATAAGGAAAACAAGCCCGAGTTGGTATGGGCCACCTCGTGGGGTGTCTCCACCCGTCTGATTGGCGCACTGATTATGACCCACTCTGATGACAACGGATTGGTACTGCCTCCGAAACTGGCTCCGATACAGGTGGTCATCGTTCCCATAACAAAAGGAGCCGAACAGTTGGCAGCCATCACCGAACGTCTGACACCGATTATCAACGAATTGCGTGCTGCCGGTATCAGTGTGAAATATGATGACGCCGACAATAAGCGTCCTGGTTTTAAGTTTGCCGACTACGAACTGAAAGGCGTACCTGTGCGTTTGGTCATGGGTGGTCGCGATTTGGAGAACGGCACCTTGGAAATCATGCGCCGCGACACTTTGGAGAAAGAGACGGTGAGCATCGATGGCATTGTGGAGCGCGTGGAGAATTTGCTTGACGAGATTCAGCAGAACATTTTCGAGAAAGCCCGCAAATGGCGCGACGAGCGTATCTATGAGTGTGACAATTACGAAGAGTTTAAAGAACGCGTGAAAGATGGTGGTTTCTTCCTCTGCCATTGGGACGGCACGGCTGAGACTGAGGCGAAAATCAAGGAAGACACCCAGGCCACGATACGTTGCGTGCCATTTGGCGTTGAACAGACACCCGGCATCGATATGGTGAGCGGCAAACCCGCCAACAAGCGAGTTATCATCGCACGGAGCTATTAATTGTCTCGCCCGACAGATACACTCATCAGTAAAAGAGTAAAATCTGAACAAAAAATTTGGTGATACGGCGGAAAAGCCGTACTTTTGCAGCCGATTTGGAGGTCTCGTAGCTCAGCTGGATAGAGCAACTGCCTTCTAAGCAGTAGGTCTTGGGTTCGAGTCCCAACGAGATCACCACATAATGACAGCCTCGCTTTGGATGAACAAAGCGAGGCTCTTATATTATCCTTCATCATGCCCGAAAACCAGGCACAAAAAAATTGATTGTCTCACGACAACCAATCTTTATTAACCTTAATAATCTAATACCATGAAAAACACGGTGCAAAGTTATTGCATTTTCTGCATATCACAAGGGATTTGTGCACAATATGTGCGCAAATTTAACTTTTATTAAATGTTTTTCCATTCCATTTAACCTTTCTTTGTAATAAAATTGCATTTACTTGCATGACTTCATCTTTGTTAAGCAACGGAGTGGCCAGCGAGAAAACGACGCTCTTCTGTTGAGGTAAGATTTGCGCAAAAATCATCCGCGGATCCACCCATTTGAGCAGCTCCTCATATCGTTCCACATCCATGGTGTCAGGGCGTGCTATCAATTCGTCGCTGGAAGGAAGAGATAGATAATCCGATGAATCCAATTCTTTCCATTGGAGGTCGTAGATGTGAATGACACTTTCTTTCTCCGGAGCAGCGTATGTTTTCACCATACACACAATGGTGTCTGCATCCGCCAAAGGTAATGCCATCATCTGTACTTGGAGGGTTGATGAGAGCGACAATGAAACATAGTCTGACGACAGCGTATCAACGACGGACTTCTCTTCAAAACGATTGACCAACTCAAACTTATCCATCTTTTGTACGTCAGCTATTGTTGTATTCACATAGTCAATCATCTTCGCAAACATTTCGTTTGTGACAAACTCAAAAATGCCATCGGGCGTTTTTTCAAGAAACCGCCCCATCGTAGTTTGTGCATGAACTGTACCGACCTGCCCTAATAACAAATACAGAAGAATAGAATAAAAAAATTTCATGTTCATTTTAATAAAGTAACGGAAAGACAACTCCCCATTTTGAATTCATGTGCAATATTAGCACTTTTTTTCTTTGTGGGCAACAAATATGTCATAAAAAGCGTCAATAAATTGTAAATCATCAGTTTTTTTTGGTTATGTTCTGAAAAAGGGTTACTTTTGCAACATGATATTCTATCTGTCATGCACTGGTAATACCCGCTGGGCAGCAGAAGTGCTGAGCAATGCGACAGACGAGCGGCTTGTCTTTATTCCCGATGTCATGAGTCAACATGAACCATACGAGTTATCAAAAGACGAGCGTATAGGTTTTTGTTTTCCTGTTCATGGTTGGCGACCGCCGAAGATGGTCCGCGAATGGGTTGCGGGGTTGCGTTTTTCCGATACAGACCGTCATTATGTATGGGCCCTCTGCACTGCAGGCGACACAGTAGGCGAAGCGATGGACATTTTCTGTGATGACTTGTCACGAATCGGGTTATATGCCGACAGCACTTACTCTCTCTTGATGCCTGAAAGTTATGTGGGTTTGCCCTTGATGGATGTCGATAACAAGGAGAATGAGGCACGTAAGTTGCAATATTCAGCCAAGTTGCTACAAGAATATGCCGGGCAGATTTCCGGTCGCCAATGCGGTGAGCATCATATCGTCCGTGGGCGGTGGCCCCGTATCAACAGTCGTGTGATTGGGCATATATTTGTGAAGCGATTGGTCACCGACCGTCATTTTCATGTAGAGGAAGACCGTTGTATCCATTGCGGAAAATGCGTGTCGATGTGTCCCGTGAAAAATATGCGTCTCACATCTGACGGCAGGCCGGAGTGGCTTCATAACAGACAATGCCTGACCTGCTTTGCATGCTATCATCATTGTCCCAGACACGCCATCGAATACGGTCATCGGACGAAAAGAAAGGGACAGTACTATATGAGGTGAGAGGTGAGAGGTGAGAGGTAAGAGGTGAGAGGTAAGAGGTGAGAGGTGAGAGGTGAGAGGTAAGAGGTGAGAGGTAAGAATAAAAAATACATAATGTGAGCAATAAGATGAGAAAGGTAATTCTTTTATTAGCATGGATATGTGGTGCACTACAATTGTCGGCGGCACCCGTATATCCATTTCCTGTAACCGTCATTCAGAGTGATGGCACGACACTGACCATCATCGGACACGGTGATGAGCATTTTCACTATATCACTACAACAGATGGCGTGTTGTTGGTACAAGAAGGACGTGACTATTTTATAGGCAAGGTCAATGAAACGGGCGAGTTGGTCTCTACCCGCCAGTTGGCCCATGACGCCTCCTTGCGCAGTGTGTCAGAGAAGCAATTGGCCGCAGCACAAAACCATGATTTGTTCCTCTCGCAAGCTGAGTTCAACTTGCGTCACAGAGCACCACTTCGTGAACCCATCTCACAGACCGGCACCTTGTTCCCCCATGTAGGCAACCCGAAAGCAGTAGTGATATTGGTTGAGTTCGCCGATACTACGTTTTCGATTCCCAATCCACGTGCCTCGTTTGAGCAATACCTCAACTGCATGACACGGGAAATGGTGGATTATGGCGCTGGCGATGATTCGAACATATCGAGTGTGAGGGATTATTTCAAGACGATGAGTAACGGATTGTTTGAGCCCCAGTTCGATTTGTACGGACCTGTGAAATTGTCCAAGCCGCTGAAGTCTTACGGTGGCACGAAACCTGATGGTGTTGGTGAAGACATTCATTCGTTGGTCAACGAGGCCTGTAAACTGATGGACGACAGTTTGGACTTCTCACAGTACGACGCCAATTCAGACGGCAATGTGGATTTGGTCTATGTCATCTATGCTGGTTATTCAGAAAGTATCACGGGCAACAGCAATGAGTGTATATGGCCCAAGAGCGGGACAACATCAAGTGAAGGAACCTATGACGGCAAGAGAATATCGCGCTATGGTCTGAACAATGAGTTGAACGGCTTTCCTAACTGTTGGAGTCAGCCGCCCTTTAAGCGTATCAACGGCATCGGTCTGTTCTGCCACGAGTTCTCACATTGCATGGGATTGCCCGACTTCTACCCTACCGAGAAGAGTTCTAAGGGCAATAACCAAGGCATGGAATATTGGAGTCTGATGGACTTAGGTGAGTATTTGAAAAACGGATATTTCCCCACAGAATATACAGCATGGGAACGTGAGTGCTTTGGTTGGACCGAGATAGAAGAATTGGATCCGTCACAGACTTTGGATATCACCACGCTGTCAAAAGGAGGAAAAGCCTATCGCATCACCAATGAATATGACGCGACAAAACGTGAGTATTATATTTTAGAGAATATCCAAAAAAGAGGGTTTAACTATGAGATGAAAGGTCATGGCCTGGTGGTAACCCATGTCAACTATGAACCCACCGCTTTCTCCCTTTCCGGTAATACGGTCAACAATGTGGTAGGTAAGCCCAGAATGACCGTGATACCAGCCGACGGGCTGTTGTTCTGCAATAAGTTTGTAGACAACAAGACAGTGTTTAATTCAGACTTCTATGCTCAATTAGCAGGCGACCCCTTCCCTGGAACAAGTGATGTGCGTGTGTTGACCGAGGACAGCGGTTTGCCTAACATGGCTCTATGGGTGACGCAGTCAAGCAGTCAAGCAAATAACAGCACCTTCCGTGCCTCCCCCACCGGCAACGCCATCGAACGCCTGTGCTATACCATATCCAACATTCGTGAAGACGAGGACGGAGTGATACACCTGAACGAAATTCCGACGGGCATTCGTGAAGTGCCTGTGACGTCTTCAGCCGATGGCAGTATCTACACCATCGACGGCCGCTATGTTGGAAAAGACTTGAGCAAGTTGCAAAGAGGTGTGTATATCATCAACGGCAAGAAAATCGTCAGACGATAAGTAAACGCTATGTCGCGATGTAAAGCTTGTGTTTTACTGCTGTTTGTGATTACAGTTACAACTCTGAAAGCGCAGATGGCTCCTTGTGGACCCGTGCCTACGGAAAACCAGTTGCGTTGGCAGGAGATGGAGATGTATGCCTTCATCCACTATTCGCTGAACACTTATACAGACCAGGAGTGGGGTTTTGGCAACGAGGATCCTAAACTTTTCAATCCCTCGCAACTCGACTGTAGGCAGTGGGTGCGAGTATGTAAACAGGCAGGTATGCGTGGCATCATCTTTACAGCCAAGCACCATTGCGGTTTCTGTATGTGGCCGTCGGCTTTTACAGAATATAGCGTAAAAAACTCGCCGTGGAAAGATGGTAGGGGTGATGTTGTGCGTGAACTTGCCGATGCCTGCCGCGAGGAAGGACTTGAGTTCGCCGTCTATCTCTCGCCCTGGGACAGGAATCACCCGGAATATGGCCGTCCTGCATATGTGACCTATTTCCGCAACCAGCTGCGCGAACTGCTGACCAACTACG
>CAMJFC010000057.1 GCA_946404865.1 uncultured Prevotellaceae bacterium | reverse complement strand
TAGAGCGCTACATTGACATTGTAGAGGTCATGGGTTCAACTCCCATCGTTCCTACGAAGAAGAGACACTTTTTAGAGTGTCTCTTCTTTTTTAGTTTTAGTCTTTGATGATTTTCACTGAATGAACTTTGCCGTTGGTGTCGGTGATTTTCATCAGATAGACCTCATGGGGTTGCAGGCGAGTTACTTGTTTGCCGTCTAAGGTGAAGAACTCACGCTTCGCCACCTCGATGTCATTCTCATCCCACACTTTTTGGATGGCGGTAACATCGCCTGTGACCGCCACGCTGAAGCGTTGGCTGAAGGTGGTGCCCTCACTATCCGTCACCGTCATGGTAGCCGTGCCGATGCCGCTGTCGGTATTAGTTTTGACCGAAGCCACATCGCCAGCGACAACAACGGAGAACAAAGGACTGTCGGTTGTGACGGAGAACGATGGTGTCTGTGCGTTGCCGTTCTGCCCATAGAAGCCCCGGAAGAAAGGAGCCATCTCAAGGGTGGCCGACTGTCCCGGTTCGATGATGAGGTACGGGTGCGCCATGAACTCCAGATAATCTTCCAACAACGTCCATCCGTCGCGGTCAGGGTCGTCGTTGTGATTGGCCGCTGACGGGTCGCTGCCGATGAGCCGCTCATACCAATCAGGCATGCCATCTTGGTCGGTGTCGAAGTCAGCGGGTCGCGTCTCTTCGGGATAGACCTCCCATCCGTTCTCATGTTCGGTGATATCCGCCTCATTGTCAATCTCACCTTTGATTTTCGATTTTGAACCTACGTAGGTATATGAGCCGTCAAGCGTCTCACGTACCACCCTCACGTGTTGTTCATCCCGCACAGGCATGGTTGCCCCGCCATAGGACGTGACGATTTTGAGCGCATCCTTAGCCGAGTGGATGGTAGCGTATGAGGGGAAGAGCGGTTCGTTGACCAGGTAATCGTATGTCGTGGGGATATTACCTGTGGCGTTGTAAGTCGTTCCTTTGGCATCATACGTGAGAGAATGGTTTTTGTTCTCGCGGATATTGCCATTGACGTAAGCCTGGTCGATGCCGTCGGGAGCGATGCCATCTTCGAAATCCTGTGTGAAGAGCGTTTTACGGTTCGTGTCAGGTCCCATCTTATAATAGTTATTGACGAAGTTCACCGCATGGCAGTTGCCGTCAGTGGTCCGGTTATGCCAGTTATAGACCACATTATTAAATAGGTCGAGTCCGCCGATAGGTCTGTTTTGTCCGTCCATGCCACCACCCATGCTCCAGTTGCGTCCTTCGCAGTTGAGCAGCATATTGTGGTGCCATGAGCCTTTCTGTCCGTCGATAGTAGCCGCGTAACCATGGTTGGTGCCGTTTGAGTAGTTCTTATGCCCGGTGATGCCGAGTGCCTCCACAATCATCGAGTATTGGAAAGAGATGTTTTTCGCACCGCGTCCTGACACCGTCTCGTCGGTTCCCCATGCCGCCGTACAGTGGTCCACGATGGCATGGTCGCTGCCCGAGAGTCCCATGGCATTGCCTGTATTCTCGCCATAGACACCCAGTCCGCGTTTGAATCGCACGAAGCGGCAGATATTGTCCGACCCTATATTGATGTTGGAAGCTTTGATACAGATACCTTTACCCGGGGCCGTCTGTGCCGCGATGGTAATATTGGGCTTAGTGAACACCGAGCCGAAGTCCATCTCGATGATACCGCTCACATCGAACACAATGGTATGGGGTTCGGTGATGTCAACCAGTCCGTAAAGCAGTGAACCCGGTGTATGGTCGTGGCGCAGATTGGTGACGTGATAGACCGAGCCGCCCCGTCCGCCTTGTGCAAACCGTCCGTAGCCCTCAGCCTCGGGGAATGCCAGTTGCCGGGGTTTGAACGTCCATGTCACACCCGTCTCTACGTTCCCCTTGTCATCCACCTCATCGACACGCCAATAATAGGTGTTCATGGAGTAGAGCTCGCTGAGGTCGTAGGTGGTCTGGTCACCATTGAGCGACGCCAACTGCGTCATATTCGCCGGGTCGTTTTCACCGAGATAGAGGATGTGCTGGCTGACATGGTCATTGGGCGCCGTCCACGAGAGCGTAACCTGTCCGCCATCACAGTCGGCGTGCATGTTGCCGTTGGCTGGGTACGGGTCTTTTGCTGTGGTGGTCACGCTGGCGGTATTGAGTTCAAAACCGTTGATAAGGGGTGCCGTGAACGCATTAGTTTGTCCTTTGTCGGGCGAGCCTGGAAGGCTTTCAGAGGTAGAGAACTCAAGAGTCACCTCATCACCCTCATTTTGAATGGTAAAGGAGGTGTTGATAAGTTGCGCATCGGCAGCGAGAGCTTGTCCGAACGACGGAACGACATTTTCTTGAACGACCGTTCCATTGCATTTCACCGTCATGGGGTAAGCGTAAAACTTCGCCGGGTCTTCCCAACAATTGTGATAGGTTTGCAACGAGTGCCTACCGACAGGCAGTCCGATGAGTTTGAGCGAGAGAGAACCGCACACACGCGGGTCGAGCGAAATTCCATCGAAGGTGAGGCGTCCGTTCTTCTCCTTATAATCAGCATTTTGCACGTAGGTCTTGCTCCATCCCGTGCGAATGTCGTATTCGGCATCTTCGGGGCAGAAGAGCACACATTTCAACCCGTCAACGATAAGGGTGTCGGACTTGCCCTGAACAGCCTGCCATAGGATAAAACCAGGTTCTTGCACCTCCTGAGCTTGTCGGTTGGTGATACTGATATCTACTTTCAATTGAGGCAATTCTTGGGCGACAGCCATGACCGCCATCATCGTCATGACCAAAGATGTCATGAGGCGTGACATCTGACTTGTAATTCGTTTCATCGTTTCAGTAGTTTGTATTCGGGTGCAAAGTTAGGGAAAAATTTTTAATTACCACATAAACAATGAAAAAATTGGTTTCCCACCCCGTTCCTCCCCGAGCGGTGGGAGTAGTTACAAAAGAGGAGAAAGAACGTCTTTTAAAAGTAAAGAAGTAAAAAAGTAAAAAAATTATAGGAAAGAAATAAAACGATAGAAGATAAAACGATAGAAAATAAAACGATAGAAAAAAAACGATAGAAAAAAAACGATAGAATACGTATGAAAGAAAAAGCAATGAATGTAAAATTGGTGGTCAGACCCATTGTGGGATGTCTGACGCACTCACACTTTTGGGAAGGCCCGTGCCGTGCTGGTTATGCGAAAGATATGACCCCCGAGGCTGAAGATGCTGCAGCCACAGCGGCATTCAAGGCTGCCCAAGAATTGTTGAAACAGGCTACTCCTGAGATTGACATGCTGCCCGCCATCGACGGTCGCTACGATGAGAAATTTGTTGTGAGTCGCGAGGTGTACGCACAAATAGAAGACAGAATGGACGAAGTGGATTTCTTCCTCTGTATGAACTGGCGTATCCCGAAACTGGAGCGTTACCGCAAGCCCGTAGTCATCCTGCAAAACGGCAACGAGGGCATAGACTTCGCTGCCTATTGCCGCAGTATCGGCTTGGAGGCCTACGTATGTATGGATATACGCGACTTGAACGAGATTGCACATGTGTTGTGGGTTCGCAAAGTGGTGGCCAACACCCGAGCTCTGGTGCTGACTCACGGTTCCATGCCCACGTTCGGCATCCAAAGTGTCATCCGCGACCCCGAACTCATCCGCTCGCGATATGGCATGGAAATCGTGAAGATGCCATTCCGCGACATCTTCAAATACATGGACGAGGTGACCGACGAAGAAGCTCGTCCGATAGCGGAAAAGATTATCGGCGGTTCATTGGACACCAAGGTACGCAAGGATTGGTTCATCAACGACATCAAATACTACTTGGCAGCCAAGCGGATGATGGAGGTGTATGACTGCAACGCTTTCTCCACCGCTTGTCATGAGCTGTGCACGAGCGAGATACCGCAGCAAAGGAAGTTCACCCCATGCATGTGCCACTCGCTGATGAAGGATGAGGGTTATCCCAGTGGCTGCGAGGAGGATTTGAACGCATTGTTGGCCATGACCATCATGCAGGCCGCCGCCATGCGCCCCGCCTTCATGGGCAATCCCAACATGGAGAGCGACGAGATGTTGCGCATCCACCATGCTGTGCCGGCCTTGTGCATGAACGGCTACGGAAAGAAACCTCTGCAATATAAATTGTGGGCATTCACGGGTCAAGGCTTCGGTGGTAAGTTGCAAGTGGACTTCACCGAGAATGAGGAGCAATACGTCACTCTGGGCCGTTTCAACCCGATGGCCGACACGCTCAGCTTGGGCCGTGGTGAGGTTTTGAAGTCAGAATACGATGCGGTGTATTGCTCGCCCTACTACTATATTAAGATGGACGATGCCCGCGGTTTCATGCACCAGTTGGCTGGTTTCGGCCATCATCAGGTGCTCATTTTCGGCGACTATACCCGTATGTTGCGACAGATAGGCAAGGTGATGGGATTCGCTATTGAATCTCAGGGTGTATAGAAAGCCATCAGAATACAATGATATATCTGAACAATGCGGCAACGAGTTATCCCAAACCTCCGTCGGTGGTGCAAGCCATGACGGAGGCTTTGGAACATGCGCCCAAGAGCGCGCTACGGAGCAACCTAACAGACTCAGACAATGTGCTGACGGGGTTGCGACAGCAACTCGGCCGATTGTTTCATATCAATGATTGGAACCGTATCTTTTTTTGCAGCAGTGCCACTGATGCCATCAACCGAGTGTTGGGAGGACTCCGTCTATCCACTATAGAAGTGTCAAGGGACAACCACAATAGTGTGCTGCGTCCACTGATGAATGACACACGTCCCCGAACCTCTCATTTTGCTTTGACGATAGTGCCGCACTGTTCAAATGTGACGGGTGAGATACATAACATCAAACGGGTTTGCCAAGAAGCACATGCACTGGGGCGAATCGTAATGGTGGATGCGGCACAGAGTGCGGGCAGCATCCCAATAGACGTGGACGGTTGGGGAGTGGATATCTTGGTGTTTACCGGTCATAAAGCCTTGTTTGGCCCTACAGGTACCGGCGGTTACTACGTGCGGCGCGGTATCGATTTGCGCCCGACTCAGTTTGGTGGCACGGGGCGTGACAGCAGTATCATCCGTTACGAAGAAGGCGATTGGGAATACGAGGTAGGCACTCAAAACCTCGTCGGATTGACGGGACTGAGTGCCGGTGTGGCGTATGTACTGCAAAGAGGGGTGGAAAACATCTACCACCATTTGTTGGAGGAAACACTATGGCTCATCAAGGCATTGAAGAGCATCAAGGGGGTGAGGGTTTATGAAAGGAGTGACAGTAAAAGACTGAATTCCTTTGGCTTGATGGAAGAAGGAAATGAAGAGCAGAGGGGCTCGGTGGTGAGTTTCAACATCGAAGGGCTAAAGCCTTCGGATGTGGGCTATATTTTACAAAACAGTTACGGCATCACCGTACGGACTGGGTTGCATTGCGCACCCCTCATCCACGAAGACCTCGGCACCGCCCCTTTGGGTACTGTGCGTGCGAGCCTCTCTTGTTTCAACACCCGTGCCGACTTAGAGACACTTGTGGATGCCGTCAGCAATATCACATCAAGCTTATGAAAATCGTTCGCATCACCCCCTCGCCCGAGCCCTGTCAGGAAGCCGGATGGGCTGCCTCGCAATGGCATCTCGACGATTCCATGACACGCGAGTTCGTGCTCGGTCTGCGACCGTTAGGGTCCCTGCTTTTGCTCGACGGATTGAAACAACCTTTTTTCAAGATTGAGAACCATCATTACATGCTGAAAGGCTTGCTCGGTGACACCAGCATCCGCGTAGCTTGTCACCGCGACCATGAGGAGGAGTTGGAAGAAGTCAGGAGGTGTGTTGAGGGACAAAAAGAGTGTTGATTAACCTTCAAAAAATATCTAATCCTATATGAGAATCAGACTATTTTATCATCATCTCATCACACTCTTGTTGTGTGGACTGTTCTGTTCACTGACAGCCATAGCGGGAGAGATTATTGTACATGAGGGCGAAAGCATCCACGATGCGCTTCGGCAAGCACGTGAATGGCGTCGCACGGGCGACACTCGCTGTCTCGGAGGCATCACCATCCGCATAGAAACCGGTCGCTACTACATGAGCGAACCGCTTTTCTTGCGTCCGGAGGACAGTGGCACCGCAGAGTCGCCCACCACTATCGTTGGCGACGGCGACGTAACACTCTTTGGCGACACCCGCCAGAAACACACCCAGGTATGGCCCAAGGAAGGCATGGAGCGAATGACCGACTTCCGCATAGACGACTGCGCCATCATCATCCCGACCCCGCCGGCCGACGTGTTGGCTACTGAGCGTTTGGAAATGGTGGTGCATCAGCGTTGGGCCATCGCCATCCTGCGTGTGAAAGGGATGAAGGTGCAAGGCGACCAAACAGCCGTCTCGTTCATGGAGCCAGAGAGCCGGTTGGAGTTCGACCACCCATGGCCACAGCCCGTCATCGGGGGCGAACAGGGCAACAGCAGTTTTCTGCTTCGCACCACTGAACAGCGCGACGGCATCGAGCAACTCGTCATCATCGACGGAGCCAGCCACGTCACTTTCCAAGGCATTACCTTCGAGCATACCTGTTGGAACCGCCCGCTTCACAAAGGGCATGTGACACTGCAAGGCGGTTTCCCCCTCATTGATGCCTACAAACTGAAAGAGAACGAAGGTCTGCCATGGGACAGCGGTTTAGAAAACCAGGCATGGGTAGAACGCCCTATGAGTGCGGTGAGCGTGCGGAATGCCTGTCATGTGAACTTCGACCATTGCTGTTTTCAACACCTCGGAGCCACTGCCCTCGACTATATCGACCAAGTAAGTGACTGCACGGTGTCCTCTTGCTATTTCGACGACATCGGCGGAACCGCCATCATGGGCGGCTCATTTGCAGAGAGTCCGCGCGAAGTGCACCGACCCTATGCTGACTTGGCCGAACGGTGTGAGCGGCTGTTTATAAGCGACAATACTATCCACAATGTAAGCAGCGAAGACCATGGCGCAGTGGCTGTCGCCTTGGGCTATGTGCGCGACTGCACGGTAAGCAACAATACCGTCTATCAGATGAACTACAGCGGCATCTGTGTGGGCTGGGGTTGGACATCGCATGACACGGGGATGCGCAACAACCGTATCACACGTAACCATGTGAGTGACTACGCCCGTCTGCTCTACGACGCCGGAGGCATCTATACCCTTAGCAACCAGCCCGGATCGGAGATCAGCGGCAACATCATCGAGCGGCCATCCCCCTCTCCCTACGCCACCAACAAACGTGCTTTCTGCATCTACCTCGATGCCCGTACCGACGGGTTTACCCTTCGCAACAACCGAACCGACGAGAGCAAGGATAAACCGGGCCGACTTATCAAACGTGATGAGATTGGCGACAACCAACCGGGAATTCACCTCATATTTGAACAATGAAACAAACGAATTATCACCTTTTTGACTTCATGGACTTCGACCCGTCAATGGAACGGGATGAAACTCTTTGGAAAGCGTATGCGCCGACCAAGATAGAAGCGCATGACGGCGACATCATCGTGACCATCCCCTATCAGCGGCAACTGCACCAAGAAGACATGGCTGCCGACCTTAGTGCGCCACAACAGTGCTACGATCTCATCATCCGCGCCTATGAACCAGGCATCGTGCGCCTGTTCACAACCATGACGGACGACGAGATGACCGATCGCGATGATATGCTGCAATATGCTGACGGCGTGAAAAAAACGGCGCTGCATATCGTAAAACCGACCGACGACGTGCTACTGCTCACTGACGAGAAAGGGAAGAAGCGCGGCATGATTGATTTGCGCGTTCCTGTGACCGACCATTGGAGCGACTTGCAGCCGGCACCACAGCCGTGGCCGGAAATCACACTTTACCCCGATGGTGACGAGCGGAAACCCGTAGCGCTGAGCGATGACCATTTCTCGCCACCACGCTATGATGCGCTGCCATTGGGTTTTGTAAGCCTCCCACATACCCCCTCTTTTGGAAGTGATGCAAGACTTGATGCAGAACGGGCAACCATCAGTTTCAAATGCGAAGCGGATGAGTGCTTTGCAGGCACTGGCGAGCGGTTCAGGAAGATGGACTTGAGCGGCCAGACATTTCAATTGAAAAACCAAGACGGACAAGGCGTGAACAACCGCCGATGCTATAAGAACATCCCGTTCTATCTGTCGAGCCGGATGTATGGTGCATTCTACCACACGAGCGACTACTGCAAGTTGTCGTTAGCCGACCACTCCACACGCTCGGTACAGTTCCTCTGCGACCGCGCCACACTCGACGTGTTCCTCATCGGTGGCGGCACACCCGAAGAAATCCTGCGCGGCTACCGCATGCTGACCGGTTTTCCGCAGATACCGCCGCTGTGGAGTTTCGGCATCTGGATGAGCCGCATGACCTATTTCTCAGCCGATGAAGTGGAGGACATCTGCGACCGTCTGCGCCGTGAGCATTACCCCTGCGACGTGATACATTTGGACACGGGATGGTTCCGTACCGACTGGCTCTGCGAATGGAAGTTCAATCCCCAGCGATTCCCCGAACCCGAACGGTTTATCAAGCGTTTGGGCGAGAAAGGGTTTAAGGTGTCGTTATGGCAACTGCCATATATCGCCGCCGGGGCAGAGCAGATTGATGAGGCGAAGGAGAAGCACTATATCTCGGAGAGCCCGGAGAACTCAGAGGACTCTAAGAACTCAGAGGACTCTTCTGCTGGCGAGTCGAATTTCTCGGCCTTGGACTATGCGGGCACCATTGATTTCACCTACGACAAGGCGACGGAGTGGTATCAACAAAAACTGTTGAAGCCTCTTATCGACATGGGCGTGAAATGCATCAAGACCGACTTTGGCGAGAATATCCACATGAACCACCGCTACCACGGATTACCTGCCGAACGGCTCAACAATCTCTATGCACTGCTCTACCAACGAGCGGCTTACGAGAGTGTGGGGGAAGACGGTTGCATTTGGGCGCGCGCGGCATGGGCGGGCTGTCAACGTTATCCACTGCACTGGGGCGGCGACAGCGAAAGCTCGTGGGCAGGCATGGCAGGGTCGCTGAAAGGCGGACTGCATTTCGGTTTGAGCGGATTCGCCTTCTGGAGTCACGATGTACCAGGATTCCATTCCACGCCCAACTTCATGAACTCGCCCCTCGAACCCGAGGTGTATGTGCGTTGGACACAGTTTGGCGTGTTCACCTCGCACATCCGCTATCACGGGTCGTTCAAGCGCGAGCCGTGGCACTATCCATCAATTGCACCTATCGTAAAGAAATGGTGGCAGTTGCGCTACCTCCTGTTGCCCTACATCATGGAGCAGAGCGAGAAAGCCTGCCGCAGCGGTCTGCCTTTGTTGCAAGCGTTACTGTTGCGCCACCCTCACGACCGCCAGTGCTGGCATATTGACGATGAGTATTATTTCGGCAACGACTTTCTGGTATGCCCCGTGATGAAAGCAGGTGGAAAACGGGATATATACCTCCCCCAGCCCCTCACAGGGGATGACCCGGCAGCAGCGAATGGCTGTTGGGTACACTTGTTTACTGGCGAGCGGTATGAAGGCGGCCGGTGGTATTACGGTGTGGAAACACCATTGGAGCAGATGCCCGTGTTTGTGAATCCAGACTCGAAGATACCTATTTATCCGGAAGATGTGGATAGCACTGACGACATGGACTTACGCAAGTGTGTGCTGTGGGGAGTCGATGATTTTCAACCGTATTTTAGTAAATGGTAATTCATCAAATAAAAGGATTATAGCATGAAAACACATTATATGCAAGGGTTGGACTGGGTCATCTTAGCGACCTATTTTGCCATATTGATGGCCATCGGCATCTGGGCAAGTATGAAACGTAAGAAAGAGAGCAGTCTGTTTTTGGCCGAGCGGTCACTGAGGTGGTATCACATCGGTTTCTCGATGTGGGGCACCAACGTGGGACCGTCGATGCTCATCGCGAGTGCGAGCGCGGGATTCACCACCGGCATCGTGTCGGGCAACTATGCTTGGTATGCCTTCGTGTTTATCGCGTTATTGGCCTTTGTGTTCGCCCCACGCTATCTTGGTGCCAACATCAGTACATTGCCAGAGTTCATGGGGTTGCGCTTCGGTCAGAGCACGCGCAACATCTTAGCATGGTACACCATCGTGACCATCGTCATCTCCTGGTTGGCGCTGACTCTTTTTGCCGGTGGTATCCTCATCCGACAGGTGTTTGACATCCCGATGTGGTTGTCGGCGTCCATCCTGCTGTTCATCTCCGCTTTTTTCACTATGTTAGGCGGTCTGAAAGCCGTGGCCTACACCAATGTCTATCAGATGATATTGCTCATCGTCGTGTCGGCTACGCTCACCATCGTAGGCATCAGTCATGTGGGTGGCATCGGGGCACTGATAGACAAGATTCCTTCTGACTATTGGGTGCTTTTCCGCCCCAACAGCGATGAGGCCTTCCCATGGTTGCCTATCATTTTAGGTTATCCTGTCATGGGTGTATGGTTCTGGTGTACCGACCAGAGCATGGTACAACCTGTGTTAGCGGCAAAAGACTTGAAAGAGGGTCAGAAAGGCACCAACTTCACCGGTTGGCTGAAGATATTGGATGTGCCTTTGTATATTCTGCCTGGCGTGATTTGCTTTGCACTCTACCCCACCCTCAGCAATCCAGACGAAGCCTATCTGACGATGGTCGAGAATCTGTTCCCCGTGGGTATGGTGGGTCTGGTGTTCGCTGTGCTGACTGCCTGTTTGGTTTCCACCATCGGTTCGGCACTGAATGCGCTGAGCACCGTGTTCACGATGGATATCTACGTGAAAAAATTCAATCCATCGGCCTCGCAGCAGCGAATCAACCATGTGGGACGCATGGTGACAATCGTGGGCGCCGTGATAGCCATCACACTGACTGTGGCCATCGACAGCATTAAAGGTCTGAACCTGTTTAATGTGTTCCAATCGGTTTTAGGTTTCATCGCTCCCCCGATGACCGCCGTCTTCCTTTTAGGCGTGTTTTGGAAACGCACCACGACGCGAGCCGCCAACTTGGCCTTGACCGCCGGAACAGCGTTCTGTTTGATTGTCGGTGTGCTGTATCTGTGGCCCCCCGAGTGGCTTCACTTCCCTTGGCCCCATTTCATGCTGCTGTCGTTCTATCTGTTTTTGATTTTAGCCGCAATGATGGTTATCGTGTCCTTGTTCGACAGGAATGGTGAACGGCATGACATCCCCTCGCCCGTATATGCGCAACGGTCAAAATGGGTCATCGGTCTGTGGGTGGCATTGTTTGCCGTGATGGCAGGTTTGTATATATTCTTTAATTAGAATCTCCACTTTGTGAATCTCGACGACGAAACTCCCCTCGGTGTATGTGTCAACCATCAGCCGGATTGTTAAATAATACTAATTTCAATAAAGGGAAAAAGAAAATTGAATTGCGATTCGTTGATTTTTAGTAATTTTGCAGCCGATTTGGTCCGTTGGGGCTCATTGAAGAGGGAGCACGATGCTTCCCGCCTCGCGGAAAAACCCGTTATACAATTATAAAAATGTACGCTATTGTAGAAATCAACGGTCAGCAGTTCAAGGCAGAACAGGGCAAGAAATTGTTCGTTCACCACATCAAGAACGCTGAAGAAGGTCAGACCATCGAGTTTGACAAAGTGCTTCTCGTGGACAACGAGGGCGCAGTGACGGTAGGCGCACCCACCGTAGATGGTGCGAAAGTAGTTTGTGAAGTGCTCAACCCGTTAGTGAAGGGTGAGAAAGTGATTGTTTTCAAGATGAAGCGCCGCAAGGACTCCCGCAAGCGCAACGGTCATCGCGAGCAGTTCACTCAAGTTGAAATTAAATCAGTAATCGCTTAAAAGGAGGACGTAGAAATGGCACATAAAAAAGGTGTAGGTAGTTCTAAGAACGGCCGTGAGTCTGCTGCTCAGCGACTTGGCGTGAAAAAATTCGGCGGTGAAAATGTGGTTGCTGGCAATATTATTGTTCGTCAGCGTGGCACCAAGCACAATCCTGGCAAAAACGTGGGCATCGGTAAGGATGACACCCTCTATGCTTTGGTAGATGGCGTGGTACAGTTCCACAAAGGCGCTCGAGACAAGAGTGTGGTATCAGTTATACCCGTAGCCGAAGCTTAAATTTAAAAAAACTTATTCCAAACAAACAACAGAATCCTGATTCTCTCCCGAGAGTCAGGATTTCTGCGTTTATGCACGAAAATGTTTAACCAGTCAACGAAAAACACGGAGGGTAAGAAAAAATGTGCAAGCACATTTTGTTTTGTCTTCGGTTGAGATAAATATCTCACACTCGAAAATGAAAAAACTTTTTCATTTTACTCGCTTAATCGATATTTTGCAGTAACTTTAAATAAGTTCCGCTGCACCTTAACAAAAAAAATGTGCAAGCACATTTTGTTTTGTCTTCGGTTTGCAGTAACTTTGCACCCGATTTACTGAAATATCTAATAAAATCAATATCAAATGCTTACACTAAAACTCATCACAGAGGAAAAGGAAAGGGTTATCAAAGGCTTGGAGAAAAAGCACTTTAATGGTGCGAGAGAGGCCATTGAAAATGTTTTAGCGACCGACAAGCGCCGCAGAGAAGCTCAACAGCAATTAGACAAGACGAAGCAAGAGGCGAAACAGTTAGCTTCGCAGATTGGCGCCTTGATGAAACAAGGCAAACGCGACGAGGCCGAAGAGGTGAAAAAGCGTGTGGCCGAACTGAAACAAGCAGACAAGGATTTGCAGGAGGCCATGGACTCAGCTAAAAATGAAATGGAGACATTGCTCTGCACCATTCCGAACATCCCTTACGATGAGGTGCCCGAGGGTTCGGCCGCAGCCGACAACCATGTGGTGAAGAGCAACCTGAAGGAATGTGTTGACGGTGACACTGTTGGCAACTGGACAGCTAACCCCGAAGTGGCCGAGGCCAAGCTCCCCCACTGGGAACTGGCAAAGAAATACAACCTCATTGATTTTGACCTGGGTGTGAAAATCACAGGTGCCGGATTCCCCGTATATGTTGGCAAGGGAGCCCGCTTACAACGTGCTTTGATTAACTTCTTCCTTGACGAGGCCCGCAACAGCGGCTATACAGAGATTATGCCTCCGACCGTGGTCAATGCCGACAGCGGTTATGGCACAGGGCAGTTGCCCGACAAAGAGGGTCAGATGTATCATTGCGAAATAGACGACCTCTATCTGATACCGACTGCAGAGGTGCCTGTGACCAATATCTACCGTGATGTGATACTCGAAGAGAAAGACCTTCCCATCAAGAACTGCGCCTACACACAGTGCTTCCGTCGCGAGGCAGGTTCGTATGGCAAGGATGTGCGCGGACTGAACCGTCTGCATGAGTTCTCAAAGATTGAGATTGTCCGCATCGACAAGCCCGAACATTCGAAAGAGAGTCATCGAGAAATGCTGGAACATGTGGAAGGCCTGCTCAAAAAACTCGAACTCCCCTATCGTATCCTGCTGCTCTGTGGCGGTGACCAGAGTTTCACCAGTGCCATCTGCTACGACTTTGAGGTCTATTCCGAAGCACAGAAACGTTGGTTGGAAGTGTCGTCGGTGAGTAATTTCGACACCTATCAGGCCAACCGCTTGAAATGCCGCTACCGCCATGCAGGAGACAAGAAGATAGAACTCTGCCACACCCTAAACGGTTCCGCTTTAGCGTTGCCGCGCATTGTTGCAGCCATCTTAGAGAACAACCAAACCGCCGAAGGCATCCGCATTCCGAAATGCCTCGTCCCCTATTGCGGTTTTGAGATGATTGATTAATGAGTTGGACCCTCAACACTAAACATTCACCAATATGAACAAGATAGTAAAGAAAGAACAGTTTTCCGAGAAAGTATTCCTCTTTGAAGTTGAAGCACCACTGATTGCCCAAAGTCGTAAAGCGGGCAACTTTGTCATCGTTCGTGTTGGCAAGAAAGGCGAGCGTATGCCGCTCACAATAGCCGATGCCGACACAAAGCGGGGCACCATCACGCTGGTAGTGCAAAAAGTGGGTCTGTCATCCACCAAGCTGTGCGAGCTGAACGAAGGCGACTATATCACTGATGTGGTTGGTCCGTTGGGCAACCCCACACACATAGAGAAATTCGGCACCGTGGTGTGTGCCGGCGGCGGTGTGGGTGTGGCTCCGATGCTGCCCATCATCAAAGCATTGAAAGCAGCAGGCAACCGTGTGCTGTCGGTTTTGGCTGGCCGCAGCAAAGACCTGATCATTTTAGAAGATGAGGTCCGTGCCAACAGCGACGAGGTCATCATCATGACCGACGACGGAAGCTATGGCGAGAAAGGCGTGGTGACCGTCGGTATTGAAAAGTTCATCCAACAGGAAAAGATTGACAAGGTGTTTGCAATCGGACCTGCCATCATGATGAAATTCTGCTGTCTGCTCACCCAGAAATACAATATCCCCACCGATGTGTCGCTCAACACCATCATGGTTGACGGCACAGGTATGTGTGGGGCCTGCCGACTGACCATCGGTGGAAAAACGAAGTTTGTGTGCATCGATGGTCCCGAATTTGACGGAGCTTTGGTTGATTGGGACGAGATGTTTAAACGAATGGGTACATTCAAGAAAGCCGAACTGGAGGAAATGGAGCATTTTGCAGAGCACGTTGAGTCGAGCCAAGCTCAAGATGATTCAGCCACGACCACAGCCACAGAGGAAGTATCCCAAAACGATGACCCCATAGAGGTGCTGACCGACCGCAATGCCGAATGGCGACAGACTCTGCGCAAGAGCATGAAGCCGAAAGAGCGCACAGCCATCGAACGTGTAGTGATGCCAGAGTTGGATCCGGTGTACCGTGCTACAACACGTTTGGAAGAAGTACAGACCGGTTTGACACGTGAGATGGCATTGACTGAGGCCAAACGCTGTCTGGACTGCGCCAAACCCACTTGTGTGGAAGGATGCCCCGTGAACATCAATATTCCGTCGTTCATCAAGAACATCGAACGTGGCGAGTTCCTGGCTGCCGCCCGCGTGCTGAAGAGCACCTCTTCCCTCCCAGCCGTCTGCGGACGTGTCTGTCCTCAAGAGAAGCAATGCGAGAGCCGTTGCATCCATCTGAAGATGAATGAGAAGCCTGTGGCCATCGGTTATCTGGAGCGTTTCGCCGCTGATTATGAGCGCGAGAGCGGACAGGTGGCCCTGCCTGAGATAGCCCCAGCCAATGGCATGAAGATAGCCGTGGTGGGCAGCGGTCCTGCCGGACTGAGTTTCGCCGGTGACATGGCTAAATACGGCTATGATGTGTATGTGTTCGAAGCATTGCACGAGATAGGCGGTGTGCTGAAATATGGCATACCCGAATTCCGTCTGCCCAACCGCATTGTGGATGTGGAAATCGACAATCTGCGCAAGATGGGCGTACATTTCCAGACCGACTGCATCGTGGGCAAGACCATCAGCATTGAGCAGTTGGAGGCTAACGGTTTTAAAGGTATTTTTGTGGCAAGTGGAGCAGGACTGCCCAACTTCATGAACATCCCCGGTGAGAACCTCATCAATATCATGTCGTCGAATGAATACCTGACACGAGTGAACTTGATGGACGCAGCCAACCCGACAACAGACACCCCCATCAACCTGGGTAAGAATGTGTTGGTCATCGGTGGTGGTAATACCGCTATGGACTCTTGTCGTACAGCAAAACGTCTGGGCGCGAATGTGACACTTGTATATCGCCGTAGCGAGGCTGAGATGCCTGCCCGTTTGGAAGAGGTGAAACATGCCAAAGAAGAGGGCATTCAGTTCCTGACATTGCACAATCCACTTGAATATAAGGGTGATGAAAAAGGAGCCGTATGTCAAGCCGTGCTGCAAGTGATGGAACTGGGCGAGCCCGATGCCAGCGGACGCCGCAGTCCGGTGCCTGTGGAAGGAAAGACCGTGACCATCGATGTGGATCAAGTAGTGGTGGCTGTGGGTGTCTCGCCCAACCCATTGGTGCCGAAATCGGTGGAAGGTTTGGAGCTGGGGCGCAAGAATACCATCGCTGTGAACGAGGGCATGCAATCGTCTCGTCCTGACCTTTATGCCGGAGGTGATATCGTGCGTGGAGGCGCCACCGTGATTCTCGCCATGGGCGATGGTCGTCGTGCCGCAGAAAACATGCACAAACAGTTGTCAATGTAATTCAATCGCGCATTGTCAATTGCAATGATGCAAGTTGCCAATTGTCAATCTTGAATTGTGAATTAAAAATGAACGGATTATATACCATCATTTTGCTCCTGCTGAGTAATGTCTTTATGACATTGGCTTGGTATGGGCATTTGAGACTGCAACAGTCAGGGGTCAGCAGTAACTGGCCCCTGATTGGCGTTATTGCTTTTTCATGGGGCATCGCCTTTTTTGAATATTGCTGTCAGGTGCCAGCCAACCGCATGGGATTTGAGGGTAATGGCGGTCCTTTTAACTTGGTGCAACTGAAAGTGATACAAGAATGTATCAGTTTAGGTGTATTTATCGTGATAGCCAACATCCTCTTCCAGGGGCAGCACTTGCATTGGAACCATATCTTGGCTTTCCTTCTCATCATTTGTGCCGTGTATCTCGTGTTTATGAAGTAGAGGGATGAGGGTTGAGGGTTGAATAAAGAATTGCCTATGTCCGGCCAACAGTTGAAGCGTATCATCAACCGTTATAAAAAAGCGCTGTCACACTATCAATTGATAGAAGACGGCGACAAGATACTTGTGGGGCTGTCGGGCGGAAAAGACTCCATCTTGCTGCTTGAATTACTGGCCGGCACCATGCGCATCCACAGGCCTAAAATCGTGGTGGAAGCCTTGCATGTGAGGATGGAGAATATCACGTATGAAAGCGACAGTAGTTATTTAGAGTCTTTCGCAGCCGAATGCGGTGTGCCCCTTCATATTGCCACCACCTCTTTTGACCCAACAACCGACCATAGGAAGACTCCTTGTTTCCTTTGTAGTTGGAACCGCCGAAAACAATTGTTTAATTATGCACAGGAGCATGGTTTCAACAAAATAGCACTGGGACATCATCAGGACGACATCATTCACACGGCATTAATGAATCTGGCGTACCAAGGCCGTTTCTCATCCATGCCTCCTAAGTTGAAAATGGATAAGATGCCACTGACTTTGATACGTCCACTGTGCTTGGTCATGGAGCAAGACATCCGCGACTATGCACTATCACGCGGTTATGTCGGACAGAAACATCTCTGCCCGTACGATACCGACACTCGACGTGCCGATATTCGCAATTGGTTTGAGACCTTAGAGAAAGATGCTCCTGAAGCCCGTTATTCGATTCTCCATGCGCTCGGTTTTCAAGACAGTGCATCAGAACGACACGGTGAATGAGCCGCCAAGTATGAAAGTGTGTCGGTTTTTCTTAAGACTCTGTTCCTCAGTCATTCCCAAGTCGATTCCATCAAAATTTTGTTCTCTAACATCAAAAGCATCATATAGGAATTCGACAGGATTGTATGTCATGGTGTAGGTCTTGCGCGTATAGTCATAATCCAGGAAGAGCCTCCATGCATAATTCTCTTTATATTGATAAGTCAGCGACAAACCTGTTCCGAACTTCATGGTATTATTTCCACCAACGGTAAAATAATCGTATTCAGATGTATAGGTGCCCGGGACTAACATCACGCTCTCCATAGGGTCATCACTGACATAATCAAATCTTCTGTTACCGCCGGTTAAGGTAGCGTTTAAGTCCACCTCCTGCATAATACTACGACCGACGAGCAATTTAGAACCCAATGCGAACCGGTTCGACAATGGAAGATTAAAATATACACCAAGGTCGGCTGCGAACTCTGTCAAATGGTCGCTCTTAATGGTGAATTCAACATCCTCAACAAGCGGATGACTATAACCTGGCTCTCCGGGCATGCCCTCACCGTCAATGAACCGTCGAACGGTGGGATCATTGATCTCTTCAGCATCACCATAAAGTCCTGCAATCATATCTTCCCAAGCGAACGCCTCAATGCCACTCCACCCTTTGATAGGCGAGCTGTTCACACGGAGGCGTCCGCCCAAGCCTATGTATTTATTGAAGAAATAGGCACCCTCTACGGCAACGCTGGTGGATGCACCAAACTTCAAATTGAGATCTTTAGTTTTGCCATCCTCGTCAAACTGCTCCAAATCAAAATTCTGCAAGTCAAAGTCTAAGTTTTTACTGCCGAAACCAATACCCATAGACACAGAGAAGAAAGACGGGTGGTCAATAATGCTTTTATTACCGCTGATATCGCCACGCAATAAACCGCGCCCTTTGAAAATCAAATCGCTTAGGGCGTATGCCAATTCTCCGGACATGATACCGATGCCTGCGCCGCTAAGCACGTCGCTCACCCAGTGGCGATTGTTGAGCACGCGCATCACACCAGTGGCAGTGGCTACGCCATAGCCTGCCACAGAATACCAAGGCGAGCGTGTCATGCCATATTCTTTGTGCAAAATAGTTGCACCGACAAAGGCTGTCGCTGTATGCCCCGAAGGCCATGAGTTGGCCGTGGAACCATCGGGACGCATCTCCTTAGCCGTGTATTTGATACTGTTGACGAACAGAGCCATCAGTCCATACGACATGGCAGTGGAAGCAAGATAACGTCCCCAATCGGAACGTCCCTCCACGCCGGCAATCTTCAGTCCTGTGGTCAAAGCAGGACCGAAGAACTGCGTATAGTCATCGATACCTGTCTTAAAATCAGTCAGAAGCGTATGCTTGTTGTCTTTGGTATTTTGCCGGAACGACTTCTTTTCGCTCTTGGCAATGATGCCAGCCACAAAGAGTGGAATGCCTGCAAAGGTAAGGTCGTCCATAAATTGATAGGGTTTGACACCTTCGTTGGTGCGCATCCACGTAATTCTATACTTATTGACATCCAAGTTCGTTTTGGGTGAATGATAGGTCCACAAGGCTGGATACATTGACATCGTGTCTGCAGAAATCGCTGTCTCTGCCAAGGAAGGAGCAGAAAACTGTTGCAGTTCCATACTGGGCATAGTTATTCTCAACGTCCCAAAAGCAGGCATCGTTTTCGGATACAGTAATTCTCCACTGTCTTCAGCTCTGACTTGTAACGAGAGACCAAAAATGAAAGACAGAATTGCAATCAACGATTTGAATAAGTTCAGTTTCATAACATAGCGTTTTATTGCTGACAAAATTACGTTTTTTTTAAACAACTCATATCAACCGTCCGAGATATTTAACACATTTAAAGAATTATTCCAAACGAAGCAACTGCTCAACAAACGGGCATATAGCATTTACGTGTCAAATATCAGTCGTTCATGGAGCACACAAAAGGTTAATAACGGTTAAATATGAACGAAAAAACAAAATATTTTTTATCTTTGTAACCCATTATTATTTAACCTAAACCATAAGAAGATGAAGAAGAAGTTTTTTCCTGAATCAGAACTGATCATCAATCCAGATGGCAGCATATTTCACTTGCACTTGAAACCTGAGCAATTGGCCGACAATGTGATTTTAGTGGGTGATCCGGGTCGAGTTCCAACTGTCGCATCGCATTTTGAAACGACTGAA
>CAMJFC010000056.1 GCA_946404865.1 uncultured Prevotellaceae bacterium | reverse complement strand
CATACTCACGGGCAAAGGGAACGCCCTGAGCCACGCACTGGTCGATGATATTGTTCGACACCTCGGCCAGACGATACACGTTAGCCTCGCGAGCACGATAGTCGCCACCCTTCACGGTGTCGTAGAACAGACGATAGATAGAGTCGCCGTCGTTCTGGTAACACTTAGCGGCGTTGATACCACCCTGAGCAGCAATAGAGTGAGCGCGGCGGGGTGAGTCCTGGATGCACAGGTTGATGACATTGAAGCCCATCTCGCCGAGAGAGGCAGCGGCAGAGGCACCAGCCAGACCCGTACCGACGACGATGACATCGAGTTTCAGCTTATTCTTCGGGTTAACCAGACGCTGGTGGGCTTTATATTCCTTCCATTTCTCAGGCACTGGACCTGCGGGAATCTTTGAATCAATTACTTTTGCCATGTTTTTCAAAATTAAGAAATTGAAAAAATAAAATTATTCGCACTTGCAAGGGTCGCATTTGCAAGCCTCGCACTTGCCGTCAGCGCCTTTCTTGCACTCAACGGCGGCCTTATCACAAGCAGCGGCCTTGTCACAACCGGCTTTCTCCACACATTCCGTCTGAGCTTTGCAGCAGTTGGCCTTACAGAGACTGGGGGCACACTTGAAAGCGAAACCCAACACCACCACGAGGAAACCAAGCATCAGAATGGTGACATACACCAAACCGATCTTCTTCCAACGGTTCAACCACACCTTGCCGCTGATGCCAAGGGTCTGCATCGAACTCCAGAAACCATGAGAGAGGTGGAACCAAATGGCCACAATCCAAATCACGTAAAGCACCACATAGACGGGGCAGGAGAATGTCTCCTTAATCCATGCGAAACCATCAGCAGGACCATGAGCCAGCCCTTCCATACCCACCAACTCGGCAAACATCATGTTGTACCAGAAATTGAACAGGTGCAGCAACAAACCCAGCAGGATAATGATACCCAGCACGAGCATGTTCTTCGATGCCCATTCCACTTTGCCGGCGTTCACCGTCGTCGATACCTCATAGCGGTTGTCGCCACGCGCACGACGGTTCTGTGCCGTCAGGATAAAGGCATACACGATGTGTACTACAGCCAAAAAGGCCAAACCTAACGTTGCCACCACAGCATACCAGTTGGCTCCCAGGAACTCACAAATAAAGTTGTAAGCATCACCTGAGAACAACGCAACGATGTTCATGCAACAGTGGAACGTCAAGAAAAGGATAAGTGCCAGACCGGTGACCGACATGACCACTTTCCTTCCAACAGATGAATTAAATAACCACATAAATGATTGAAATTAAATTGATTGATAATAATTATTCGTCTTCATAGATAGAGGAGGCATCGAAGTGCTTTCATAGACATGCAGGCCTGAAATCACCTCATTTAGGTATCTCATGACCTCTATAGGTCTGCAAAAATACTATATTTTAATGATATTTCAAAGTTTTAAGCAGAAAAAAACATATTAACGCATAAAAAATGCATACTTAGGCCTATAAAAATGAGGTGGATACTTTTGATTTCTTCAAGAAAACCGTATCTTTGCACCATCAGAAAGAGAAAATCTATGAATCAGAATTATGATGTCATCGTCATCGGAGCAGGACATGCCGGATGCGAGGCAGCAACCGCTGCCGCCAACATGGGTGCCAAGACGCTGCTCGTGACCATGGACATGAATAAGATAGCACAGATGTCGTGCAACCCTGCCGTCGGAGGCATCGCCAAAGGACAAATCGTACGGGAGATTGACGCGCTCGGCGGACAGATGGCACTCGTCACCGACGCCACCGCCATCCAATTCAGAATGCTCAACCGCTCAAAAGGACCGGCGGTGTGGAGTCCGCGCGCCCAATGCGACCGGGGTAAGTTCATCTGGAAATGGCGCGAGGTGCTCGACCACACCCCCAACCTCGATATCTGGCAAGACCAAGCCGATGAACTGCTCACCGAAAACGGAGAGGCCTGCGGCATACGCACCATCTGGGGGGCGGAGTTCCATGCGAAAAGCATCGTCGTCACCGCCGGCACATTCCTCAACGGGCTGTTGCACATCGGACGCAAACAGGTGCCGGGCGGACGCATCGCCGAACCCGCTGTGGCACACTTCACCGAGAGCATCACACGACACGGCATACGCTCCGAACGAATGAAGACAGGCACCCCCGTACGCCTCGACAAACGGACGGTACACTTCGAAGACATGGAGATACAAATCGGAGAGAACGACTTCCATCAGTTCAGTTACATGGGGCCGCACCGGCAACTGCAACAACTGCCTTGTTGGATATGCTACACCAACCCCGATGTGCACCGCACGCTCATGAGCGGCATCGACGACTCACCACTCTACAACGGACAGATACAAAGCATCGGACCACGCTACTGTCCTTCAATCGAAACCAAACTGGTCACCTTCCCCGAACGCGACCAACACCTGCTCTTCCTCGAACCCGAGGGCGAGAACACCAATGAGATGTATCTCAACGGTTTCTCGTCGAGCATGCCCATGGATGTGCAAATCAATGCCCTCCGACATATCCCCGCCCTGCGCGATGTGAAAGCCTACCGCCCGGGGTATGCCATCGAATATGATTTCTTCGACCCCACCCAACTGCACCATTCGCTCGAATCAAAAGTCATACCGGGACTGTTTCTCGCCGGACAGGTCAATGGCACCACCGGCTACGAAGAGGCGGGCGGACAAGGTACCGTGGCAGGCATCAATGCCGCCATCCGGTGCGTCGGTGGCGAACCGTTTGTCATGCGACGCGATGAGAGTTATATCGGAGTGCTCATCGACGACCTGGTGACCAAGGGGGTGGACGAACCCTACCGTATGTTCACCTCGCGCGCCGAATACCGCATCCTGCTGCGGCAAGATGATGCCGACGCACGACTCACCGAACGGGCCTACCACATCGGACTGGCAACACGACAGCGGTATGACTGGTGGAACGAGAAGCGCGATGCCATCAACCGTATCATCCTCTTTTGCGAACAGACACACGTGAAGGCGAAAGAGGTGAACGGTGCATTGGAAGGCATGGGCGTGGCACCCTTGCGAATGGGCTGCCCGCTCATCGAACTGCTCGGTCGACCGCAAATCACCATGCAGATGGCGGCAGACATCGTGCCCGAACTGAAAGCCGTGCTCAACGAACCCGTCAACCGACAGGAGGAGATCGCCGAGGCTGCCGAGATACGCATCAAGTATAAAGGATATATTGAACGTGAACGACTCATGGCCGACAAAATGGTGCGACTTGAAAACATCAAGATACGGGGCCATTTCGACTACGCCAACCTCAATGCCATCTCTACCGAGGCACGACAGAAACTCATCAAGATCGATCCCGAGACACTGGCACAAGCCAGTCGCATCCCAGGCGTCTCCCCTTCCGACATCAACGCTATGCTCGTGCTTATGGGAAGATGATGAAGGGCTCGTTATAATGATTAACGTTATTCCGTCATAACGAAATAACGATTAAATCCGAAATGCTGAAAATAATCTAAAAAATCGCTATGACATGATGACAAAAAAATCACTATGACACCAGTGTCGATTATGAAAAATTTTTACAAAACGACAATGAATGTTCCACGTGAAACATAGAAATAAACCATAAATAATCAGCAAAGCAATGAACAACGAAACTCTGTTAAAGAACCTGCGCAGCATCCCTGACTTCCCCGTCAAGGGCATTAACTTCCGTGACGTGACCACCCTGTTTAAAAGCGCCGAGTGCCTACGAATCATGGAAGACGAACTCTACGAAATATACAAGGACAAGGGTATCACCAAAATCGTCGGCATAGAGAGCCGGGGCTTCGTCATGGCCTCCGCACTCGCCACAAGACTGGGTGCCGGTGTGGTTCTTTGTCGCAAACCGGGAAAACTACCCTCCGAGACGGTCCAGGAGAGCTACAGCAAGGAATACGGCACCGATACCATCGAGATACACCGCGATGCCATCACCAACGATGACGTGGTATTGCTCCACGATGACCTCCTCGCCACCGGCGGAACCATGAAGGCCGCACTCAACCTGGTGAAGAAATTCAACCCCAAAAAAATCTATATGAATTTCATCATCGAACTGGTCAACGAGGGTCTCGACGGTCGCAAGCCTTTTGCGGAAGACGATGTGGAGATCACTTCACTGCTGGAAATATAAAAGCAAGGCGGAAACACCTGTTTTTACCAGTTAGACAAACCGAACCATCCACACGAATTCACCGGTCGTCAATGACCGTTTCACGTGAAACATGAAAGACAACAGCCACCTCAAAGAAATCGTCAGTAATATGCCTGAGCAACCCGGAAGTTACCAATTCTGGGATGCTAACGGTGTCATCATCTACGTGGGCAAGGCGAAGAATCTCAAGCGGAGGGTGTCGTCCTATTTTCACAAAGAAGTGGACCGGTTCAAAACCAAGGTGCTGGTCAGCAAAATCGAAAACATCACCTACACGGTCGTCAAAACGGAAGAAGATGCGCTGTTGTTGGAAAACAGTCTCATCAAGAAATACAACCCGAGGTACAATGTGCTGCTCAAAGACGGCAAGACCTACCCATCCATCTGCGTCACCAACGAGCCCTACCCTCGCATCTTCAAGACACGTACCATCAACCGGAAATGGGGCACCTACTACGGACCCTACAGCAATGTCTCGTCGATGTACACTATTCTCGAACTGATTGCCAAACTCTACCAACCACGCACCTGTCGGTTGCCGCTTTCACAAGAGAATGTCAAGGAGGGAAAATACAAGGCATGCCTGGAATACCACATCCATAATTGCAAAGGACCGTGCATCAACCGACAGACTTACGAGGAATACCAAGAGGCCATCCGGCAAGCACGCGAGATACTGAAAGGGAACACACGCGAAGTGTCTGACTATGTGTTCGAGGAGATGCAGAAAAAAGCAGAGAACATGCAGTTTGAGGAGGCTGAGATGCTGAAACAGCAATATCTCATGATCAAGAATTTCTGTTCGAAGAGCGAGGTGGTCAGCCACACCATCACCAACGTGGATGTGTTCACCATCACCAACGACAGCGACCGCCGCACCGCCTTCATCAACTATATGCATGTGACCAACGGCAGCATCAACCAAGCGTTCACCTACGAATACAAACGCAAACTCGACGAGAGCGATGAGGAGTTGCTGCAACTCGCCATCCCTGAGATACGCGAACGGTTCGGCAGCACTGCCAAAGAGATTATCGTTCCCTTCGAGATGGAGTGGACCATCCCGAATGCCCTGTTCTTCATCCCGCAAAAAGGCGACAAGAAACACCTGCTCGACCTGTCGGAGATGAACGGAAAACAGTATAAGTTCGACCGCCTGAAACGAACAGAGAAACTGAATCCGGAACAGAAACAGACACGGTTGATGAAAGAACTGCAAAACGCATTGAAGATGGAGAAGATGCCCTACCAAATAGAGTGTTTCGACAACTCCAACATCAGCGGAACGGATGCGGTGGCAGGATGCGTGGTGTTCAAAGGACTGAAACCAAGCAAAAAAGATTACCGTAAATACAACATCAAAACGGTGGTAGGTCCTGACGACTATGCTTCAATGCAGGAAGTGGTCAGAAGACGATACAGCCGCATGATGGATGAGGGCACTCCCCTACCCGACTTGATTATTACCGACGGCGGCAAAGGACAGATGGAGGTAGTCAGAGAGGTTGTGGAAGACGAACTGCACCTGCAGATTCCCATTGCCGGACTGGCCAAGGACGACCGACATCGCACCAATGAACTGCTCTTCGGTTTCCCACCGGTCGTCATCGGTATGAAAACCAACAGTGAACTCTTTCACATCCTGACACAAATACAAGACGAGGTACACCGCTATGCCATCACGTTCCACAGAGACAAAAGGAGCAAACACGCATTGCATTCGGCGCTCGATGACATCAAAGGCATCGGGACAAAGACCGCAGACGCCCTTTTAAAGCGTTTTAAGAGTGTCAAACGCATCCGGCAGGCAACATTAGAGGAACTCGCAGAATGTGTCGGCACAGCCAAAGCAAAAGCCATCAAAGAAGGACTCAAGGAAGAGAACACTAAACCCTAAACCTTTCAACCCTAAACCTTCATGAAAACCGTTATACAAAGAGTATCTGAAGCATCAGTCACCATCAACGGCCAAATCAAATCACAGATTGGCCCGGGATTACTTCTGTTGTTAGGTGTAACAGCCGATGATGACAGCACCGACATCGACTGGTTGGTGAAAAAAGTAGCTGCGTTGCGCATCTTCGACGACGAAGAAGGGGTCATGAACCGCTCAGTCATGGAGATTAATGGTGACATCATGGTGGTCAGCCAGTTCACACTAATGGCTTCAACCAAAAAAGGCAATCGTCCCTCGTGGATTCACGCTGCCCCACACTCCATTGCGATTCCCCGCTATGAAGAATTTTGCCAAAAGATGAGTACGGCCATAGGGAAAGAGGTAGCCACAGGCGAATTTGGGGCTGACATGAAAGTAGCACTTGTCAATGACGGACCTGTCACCATCATCATTGACACTAAAAACAAGGTATAAAAATACATAATTCTAAAAGAAACCATGCAAAACAAAAGGAAAATAACCCTCTTGGAAGCACAGAAAATGGTGGACGAATGGATTCACCAATACGGGGTGCGATACTTCTCTGAACTCACTAATATGGCATGTCTGACTGAAGAAGTGGGCGAACTGGCACGACTCATGGCCAGAAAATATGGTGACCAAAGTTTTAAAGAGGGAGAAAAACAAGATTTGGGCGAGGAAATGGCAGATATTCTTTGGGTACTGATCTGTCTGGCCAACCAGACAGGGGTCAATCTGACCGAAGAGTTCATCAAATCCATCGAAAAGAAAACCCTTCGCGACTCACTGCGCCACCTTGAAAACCCAAAATTGATGGCTTGATATTATCTTTTAAAACAATAACACTATGAGTACAGAAAACGTAAAACGGTCCAAGAGCAAATACGATGAGGCTCTGGCAAAGTACAACACGAACATCGATGATGAACAGGTAAAAAAGGCTGTTCGCAAAATCATTGAGGAGAGAGTTCCAGAAAATGACACCCTGGAAGTGAAGAAATTCCTCATGGGAAGTATCGAATTAACCACTCTTAAGACCACCGACTCGGAAGAGAGTGTGCTGGCTTTCACCGAAAAAGTCAACCAATTCGACGAGGCCTACCCTGCCCTACCCCATGTGGCTACCATCTGCGTTTTTCCCAATTTCGCCAATATCGTCAGTCAGACGCTCGAAATCGACGGTGTGGAAATCGCTTGCGTTGCCGGCTGTTTCCCCTCATCGCAATCTTTCATTGAGGTGAAAGTGGCAGAAACCATGCTGGCCGTGAAAGACGGTGCGACGGAAATCGATATCGTCATGCCGGTAGGTAAATTCCTCAGTGGAGATTACGAGGGCGTTTGCGATGATATCAGCGAACTGAAAGAGGCTTGTGGAGAGTGCCCGATGAAGGTCATTCTAGAGACAGGATGCCTGAAAACAGCATCAAATATCAAGAAAGCATCCATTCTCGCTATGTATGCCGGAGCTGATTACATCAAAACATCCACGGGAAAATTGGAACCTGCAGCTACACCCGAGGCTGCATACGTCATGTGTCAGGCCATCAAAGAATACTACAATGAGACGGGCATACAAATAGGTTTCAAACCCGCTGGCGGACTGAACACCGTGATGGATGCTGTCACCTATTACACCATTGTTAAAGAGGTGCTGGGCGAACAATGGCTTACCAACAGGTGGTTCCGACTCGGTACAAGCCGACTGGCCAACCTCCTTCTGAGCGAAATTGAGGGCAAAGAGACCAAATTCTTCTAAAAGTACCCCCGTAAAAAGCATTCCCCCTACCCTTTTTAAGGTGATGAAAGCACTGAATCATTACAGGCTAATGATGTCAACAATCAACAAAAAAAGCACTCCTCGGAGTGCTTTTTTTGATGTCTGGTAACGACTTATTTGAATTTGAAAGAATCAAACACATGGTTGATGACTTCCTCAGAGAACTTCTCCTTGCCAGCATCGCCATACTGGAATTCGATAAGACCAGTAGCTTTGGTATCGAAATTGTACACTTTCTTAATAGCGCGATACTCCATGTCACCGATAGAATTCTTATACTCAAAAATGAGAACCCAGCTGTCAGCCTTCACCTCTTCCTTGGTAAACTTAGGATTATTATCTTTCTGGTTGCCTTTCCACTCTTCGAAATCCTTCTTCACATCTTCGGGAGCCAGAGTATCGTGGTCGTCGAAGTTCACTTCCATAAGGTTGTTCAGGTTGTTGTCTTTCTCCTGAGTGTAGCAAAGCAGACCTTCTTCGCCCTCTTTCTCGTCAAGGATTTTGTTGACATACTTGAACATACCACCGGGGATATCCACGGTATAGCCTTTCTTGTTGTCATAAGCCATGTAGCCATTCTCACCGGGAGTAGCCACTGCTGTGGGGCTTTCTGCCTCAGCCTTCTGCTCTGTCTGTTGTGCTTCACCCTCAGTTGCCTGAGCCTGATCTTTCTTACCGCAAGACACGGTCACCATGGCGGCTGCAGCCACCATCAGCATCATAAATGTTTTTTTCATTGTTTTGTTTGTTAAAAGTTAAATGTTAGTGATATAAATAAATTACAAAATAATGTAACAAGTTGTTGTTGATTAGCTTTTCTACATGGTTAAAACGGACTAATTCACCCTTTGAATCACAAAATCGAGATAGGAACGAAGTGCAAGTTGAATATCTGAAGATTTAACGTAATCATCCACAAAAGATTGTGCTTTTTGATGCATTTCTTGCATCTTTTCTTCCGCATATTCAATACCACCATTAGCCTTGGAAAAAGCCACTAAACGGGCTATTTCCTCGGTTGAAACGCTATGATGCTTCACCTTATTGGCTATAACCATCATCTCCTTATCATGTGTTTGATTCAGTACATAGAGGGCAGGCAATGTCAGTTTCCCTTCTGCCATATCATTACCAGTGGGTTTGCCGATATCTTTCGAGTCGAAATAATCGAAAATATCATCACGGATTTGGAAAATCATTCCCACATAATTGCCAAAATCAGTAGCAGCAGCGATTTCTTCATCTGTGGCATGGGCGGAAATAGCACCTATCTGAGCACACGTAGAGAAGAGTGAAGCCGTCTTTTGCTGAATGACGGTATAATAAACCTCCTCTGAAATACCCCCGTCGATATAATTATTCAACTGCAGAATCTCTCCTTTAGAGAGTGTTCTACCCAACTCGGCAAGACTTTGTATGATACGGTTATTGCAAGTATAAGCCACATGGAGCAAGGCTGTGGACAAGATATAATCGCCGACCAGAACTGCCACTTTATTATTATAAGAAGCATTCACTGAAGCTTGCCCGCGACGTTCCTTGCTCTCATCCACCACATCATCATGCACCAAACTGGCAGTATGCAGAAGTTCCAAACCAACAGCGGCGTTCTGAGTGACTTCTGACACTTCTCCGAAATTCTTTGCCATCAGCAAGGTAAGTATAGGGCGCATCCGTTTACCTCCACGCTGACGGATGTGCTCCAAAGCATCGGAAAGGGTACCGTCGGTGTGTTGCAACGATTGGTTAAAAAGGCTAACAAACGCACTTAACTCGTTGATAATCGGTGACTTAATCGCTTTTAAAAAATCCATATCACGAAATTTGATACAAAAATAGGCATTTTATCGTGATTTATTGCAAAAAAGTTTGTAATTTTACGCGAAAATTCAAAAAAACATGAAAAAGTTATTTCTTATCGACGCTTATGCGCTGATTTACCGCGCATATTTTGCCTTCATCAAAAGCCCGAGAATCAACTCTAAAGGCATCAATACATCTGCTATTATGGGCTTTTGCAACACGCTGTATGAAGTGCTCAACAAAGAAAAACCAGAGTGGATCGGAGTAGCTTTCGACCCACACGGACCCACGTTCCGAAGCGAAGCATATCCACCATATAAAGCGCAACGTGAAAAAACACCAGAGGATATTACAATTTCTATTCCCTATATCCAAAGCATATTAGAGGCTTTGAACATACCTATCTACATTGAACAAGGATTCGAAGCGGATGATATTATAGGTACTTTAGCCAGCCAAGCAGGGGAAAAAGGGGTGGAAACATATATGCTCACCCCTGACAAAGACTACGGTCAACTGGTGCAGGAACATGTCAAGATGTACCGTCCCAGACACGGTGGAGGATACGAGGTGCTCGGACCTGACGAGGTGAAAACCAAATATGGCATCAAGGATACCAAACAAGTAATCGACCTTTTTGCACTCATGGGCGACAGTGCCGACAATTTTCCTGGTTGTCCCGGGGTAGGGGAGAAGACAGCTGTAAAACTCATCAGCGAATTTGAGTCGGTTGAAAATCTGCTTGAACACACTGACCAATTAAAGGGTGCTTTAAAACGAAATGTGGAAGAGCATACCGAAGACATCCGCATCTCCAAATTCCTGGCCACTATCAAAACTGATGTGCCCGTCACCCTCGACTTGGAAAAAATGAGGGTAGGGGAGACCGATGAACAGAAATTAAGGAAAATCTTCGCAGAGTTGGAATTTAAGACATTGGCAGACAAATTTCTTCATCAAACCCCAAAAAAGCCAAAAACCGCCCAAATTGAACTCGATTTATTTGGCGAATTTGCGGACGAGAGTACGGATGAAACAAAAAATTCGAGTTTTGAGAGCCTAAAAACGACACCTCATGATTATCATCTAATTGAAAATCAAGAAGATATTAAAAAATTATGTGATTTTTTATTGACAAACAAAATTTTAAGTTTAGACACTGAAACCACATCACGCTCACCTATCGACGCCGAATTGGTGGGATTGAGCTTTTCTGTCAAGGAAAAAGAGGCTTTTTATGTACCCATACCGGAAAACCGTGATGAGGCCCAAAAAATGGTCGAGGTGTTCAAACCTCTTTACGAGAACCCCGACATTTTGAAAGTTGGACAAAATATCAAATACGATATGGAGGTGCTGCGCAACTATGGCATCACACTTCAGGGGAAGATGTTCGACACCATGATAGCACACTATCTACTCCAACCCGAACTGCGACACAACATGGACTACATGGCCGAGGTCTATCTGCATTACCAAACCATCCATATTGATGAACTCATCGGACCGAAAGGCAAAAACCAAAAAAGTATGCGCGACCTGTCACCGTCAGAGGTCTATGAATATGCCGCCGAGGATGCCGACATCACATTACGTCTTAAAAACGTGCTGGAACCGAAACTCAAAGAGGGTGGGGTAGAGGACCTCTTTTGGAATATTGAGATGCCACTCGTGTCCGTGCTCGCAGAGATGGAGATGAACGGAGTCAGAATTGACACCGATGCCCTTCGTGAAACCTCCGAGGCCTTCACTGCACGAATGAATGAACTGGAACAACGCATCTACAATCTTGCGGGTGAAACATTCAATATCGCGTCGCCCAAACAGGTGGGTGACATCCTCTTCGGAAAAATGAAAATTATTGACAAACCAAAGAAAACAAAAACCGGACAATTTGTCACTTCCGAAGACGTGTTACAATCTCTCAAAGGCAAACACGAGATAGTGGCGGACATCCTGGCGCACCGGGGACTCAAAAAACTGCTCGGCACTTACGTCGATGCACTGCCTAAACTCATCAACCCACGCACCGGACATATCCACACCTCCTTCAACCAAACCATCACTGCCACCGGACGGCTCTCATCGAGTGATCCCAACCTGCAAAATATTCCCGTCAGGGGAGAGGACGGAAAGGAAATCCGAAAGGCATTCATCCCCGAAGAGGGTTGCCTATTCTTCTCTGCCGACTACAGTCAGATAGAATTGCGTGTGATGGCACACCTCAGCGGCGATGCCAATATGATTGAGGCCTTCCGTGAAGGTTACGACATCCATGCTGCCACAGCAGCGAAGATATATCATGAGACGATTGACACCGTTACGCGCGACCAACGCACGAAGGCCAAACGCGCTAATTTCGGCATCATCTACGGCATCACTGTCTTCGGACTGGCCGAGCGTCTGGAGATAGAACGTAAGGAAGCACGTCAACTCATCGACGGTTATTTCGAGACTTTCCCCCAAGTGCGCGAGTATATGGAAAGAGCCAAGGCTGAAGCTCGCGAGAAAGGTTATGTCGAAACCTTCTTCCACCGTCGGCGTTATCTGCCCGATATCTATTCAGCTAATGCCATCACGCGCGGTTTTGCTGAGCGTAATGCCATCAATGCGCCCATTCAGGGTAGTGCCGCAGATATCATCAAAGTGGCCATGATACGCATTCATCAGCGTTTCCACCGCGAGGGCATCCGTTCGAAAATGATTCTGCAAGTACACGACGAACTCAACTTCTCTGTCTATCCCGAAGAGCGTGAGCAGGTGGAGCGCATCGTCATCGAAGAGATGCAGTCAGCATATCCATTGCAAGTTCCTCTCATCGCCGACGCCGGGTGGGGTGCTAATTGGCTCGAAGCACATTAGTATGCCACCGCTTACAAGGAGAATACCAACGTTTGCCCGCAACCAAATACACCTTTAGTATTTCCGATAGTTGACGAAGATGCCGGAAAGAAAAAGAGTCGATTATTTGCGGATAGCAAAAAAATGATTACCTTTGCCAAAAATAAAATCTTTAAGAATAAGAAATAGAATAATATGTCGTTAAAATGTGGTATAGTAGGATTGCCCAACGTGGGTAAATCTACTTTGTTCAACTGCCTCTCGAGCGCAAAAGCACAGGCAGCCAATTTCCCGTTCTGCACCATCGAACCTAATGTGGGTGTTATCACCGTTCCCGATGAGCGACTTACCAAACTCGCTGAACTCGTACACCCTGGGCGCATCGTACCCGCCACCTGCGAAATAGTAGATATCGCCGGACTGGTGAAAGGCGCATCGAAAGGTGAAGGACTGGGCAACAAATTCCTCGGCAACATCCGCGAAACGGATGCCATCATCCATGTGTTACGTTGCTTCGATGATGATAACATTACCCATGTGGATGGTACCATCGACCCCATACGCGATAAGGAGATTATCGATACCGAACTGCAACTCAAGGACTTAGAGACCGTTGAAGCACGCATCAATAAACAACAGAAAGTGGCAGCGGCAGGCAATAAAGATGCAAAAATAGAGATGAACGTGCTCGAAGCATATAAAGAGGTGCTCGAACAAGGTAAAAACGCACGTATCGTCTCTTTCGACAGTAAAGAGGAGCAACAGGCAGCTCATAACCTCTTCCTGCTCACTGCCAAACCCGTGCTCTACGTCTGTAATGTGGATGAGAGTGCAGCGAAAGACGGCAATGACTACTCCCGTCGCATCGAAGAATTAGCGAAAGAAGAAGGAGCCGAAGTGCTCGTCATCGCAGCTAAGACCGAGGAGGATATCGCTTCCTTTGAGAGTTATGAAGACAAACAACTTTTCCTCGATGAATTAGGTCTGGAGGAGAGCGGCGTCAACCGCCTCATCAAAAAAGCCTACTCATTGCTCAATCTTGAGACGTTCATCACCGCAGGCGAGATGGAGGTGAAGGCATGGACATACCACAAAGGATGGAAAGCACCACAATGTGCCGGTGTCATCCACACCGACTTTGAGAAAGGTTTCATCCGTGCCGAAGTCATCAAATACGATGACTACATCCATTATGGCAGTGAGGCAGCTGTGCGTGAAGCAGGAAAAATGGGTATCGAAGGCAAAGACTATGTGGTGCAAGACGGTGATATTATGCACTTCCGTTTCAACGTTTAATATAAACCCTTTGTCAAATGCTGTCCTATATCATCTGGAACCCCAACGAAGTGGCCTTTACTATTGGCTCTTTCTCCGTCCGCTGGTATTCACTGTGCTGGTTGGTCGGACTGGCATTAGCCTATTTTATAGTAAAATTTCTTTATAAAGACCAAAAACTTAAGGATAAGGATTTCGACCCCCTGTTCATCTATTGTTTTTTGGGCATACTCGTTGGTGCTCGTCTTGGTCATTGTCTGTTCTACGAACCAGGCTATTTCCTCAGCAGTGGCAGTCACATCTTAGAGATGTTCATCCCTATGCATCAGATGGCCGACGGCTCTTGGAAATTCACTGGTTATGAGGGACTTGCCTCACATGGCGGCACCTTGGGCCTGATGATTGCACTCTATTTCTATTATCGTAAGACACATGTCAATCTCTGGCGAGTACTCGACAATATCGCCATCGCCACACCCATCACCGCCTGTTTCATTCGTTTGGGTAATTTGATGAACTCTGAGATTATCGGCAAAGTGACTGATGTGCCTTGGGCTTTTATCTTCGAAAATGCCGGCAATGGTTATAACGACGCTCCCCGCCATCCCGGACAGCTTTATGAAGCCATCGCCTATTTCATATTCTTTTTCATCGGATGGTGGCTGTATAAGAGGAGCAAGGGAACAGAAAGCAAGGAGAACCCTCAACCTTCAACCCCCAACCCCCAACCCTCAAAAAAAGTGGGTTCCGGTTTCTTCTTCGGACTATGCCTCACCCTCATTTTCACCGCTCGTTTCTTCATCGAGTTCACCAAGGAGAATCAAGTCAGTTTCGAAGAAGGCATGACTTTCGATATGGGTCAGTTGCTCTCCATCCCCTTCATCATTCTCGGCATCGCCTGTATGATAGGTGGCAAGTGGCTCAAACGGTTAGGCGCTGAGTGCTAATCGATTCACAAATGTCCGTAAGAAAAACTTAAAAATATATGGGAGGTTTTACTCAGACACATCATCTATTGGTAGGCGTGGCTACTATGCTCCATTTCCTTGTAGATGGATTGTGTCTGTGTTGTGCATACCTTCTGACGACCCCCTTCACATTGCCTCATTTGGCCGGCGTGTTCATCACTTACAATACGATAGCGTTTCTCACACAACCCCTTACGGGTTATATGGCCGATAAGTTCAATAACCGGCATTGGATGCTCATCGCAGCGACAACATGCCTCTCAATTACCGTATTGCTCACCCCACTCTTCATTCCCGTAACGAACGAAGTGTCAGCATTTGCCATCGCTGTATTACTCGGCATCGGTAATTCTTTGTTCCACGTATGGGGAGGCAAGCAAGTCGTCATCCAAGTAGGCAATGACATACGTGCTCTCGGCATGTTCGTTTCCACTGGTGTGTTCGGTCTTTCGGTGGCCATCGTTTTTTGGTCGTGGGTTTTACTTTATGTGTTCATCATAGCGATATGTGTTCTCACTACAGCATATATACTGATTGACGCCCGTCAGAGTTACACGACAACAACTGTCAGTCGGCACATCCGTCAACATGTCAAAGTCAGTCCTTTCCTTGTCGTTGTTGCTGTCATCGCATTCGTGATGTTACGCTCTTACATCGGCACAGGACTAACATCGACGGCCACCGGTCCAATGGTCATACTTGCCACGGGACTGACGGCAATGTTGGGTAAGATGGCCGGCGGTTGGATAGCCCTACGATGCGGATTACTGCTCACGCTAGGCGTCATGGCAACTACGGCACTCGTCTGTATTCTCTCAGGAAACACGGCTTTGGCAGTCATATTGGTGGGTCTATTCACCATCAACTGCACCATGCCTATCACACTCTTTCTGGCTAATGATGCCCTACGAGGTAGGGAAGGATTTGCCTTCGGTCTTCTGGCCGCAGCGTTGATGCCCGGTTACCTGATAAAGAGTTAAGATGGAAAACGCGGTATTGATCGTATGTGCTCTTCTATTGACAATAGTGGTAGAAGGTGCGGTGTTGTTATTGCTCGGCGAAAAGCGGTGCAAGGTGTTCATAGCCTCAGTGGTCATCAATATCATCACCAATGTGCCACTCAATCTCGTCATTCAGCATACCGGTATGAACCTTACCGCCGTTGTTGTCGGAGAAACCGCCGTCGTCATTATAGAGGCGATTTGGTATTATCTCTTTGTGAGACGTGCCAGTCAAGCAGCTGTATATAGTCTGTTGTGCAATGCCGTGAGTTTTCTCACGGGATTCATATTGACTTCGACAGGAGTAATTGAATCCATCATCAGACAATAAATCCCTGCAAAAAAGAACTAAAAAGACTATTGTCTTAACTCTCACACTCCTAAACTCCTAAAAAACAATATAATCTGTAATCGTAAAAAAATAAAGCCTTATGTATTCATCATTATTAGACATCATTATCTCACCTGAACATCGCAGAATAAGACCAAGAGTTCAAATTGATGAACCGGTGAAGTTACCTGACGACAACTCTGTGATTGACAGCGTCGCACAACCTCTTAATGGCAGCAACACAGTGGTTGACAGTCTGAACGACAGTGGTAACAGCATTATTGACACAATTCAACAAGTGGGCGACCAATTGGCCGATACTTTGTCGCAAGGGTCGTCAATGCTGATGGATTCGGGTACAGGTGGTTCTTCATCGACCTTGATGACGGTGGGCATCGCCGTTGTCGCGCTGATCAGCTGTCTCTCACTTGCCGTCTTTTACCGTCGTCGCACTGCAACACCTGTATAACAAGAAAGCACATCACTTTCCTGTCACAATGTGTCTAATCTGATCTAATTTGTTGAGCGCCTCCATCGGCGTAAGGTTATTGATGTCGAGTCCCAAAATCTCATCGCGAATCTGACAGAGCACAGGATCCTCCAACTGAATGAAACTCAGTTGCATACCCTCCCGGCTCTGACTGATAGCCTCGGTGTTGGGACGTCCTACCGTACCCACCTTACTGTTGTCAGCCTCCAACTGTTTCAGAATCACATTCGCACGTTTTACGATACTCTTCGGCATGCCTGCTATCTCTGCCACATGAATACCGAAAGAGTGTTCAGAACCGCCGCGTTCCAATTTGCGCAGGAAGATGACCTTCTGATCGACCTCTTTCACACTCACATTGTAGTTTTTAATGCGGTGGAAATGTTTCTCCATCTCATTCAATTCATGATAGTGGGTGGCAAAGAGTGTGCGTGCATGGGCACGAGGATGCTCATGCAGATACTCCACAATAGCCCAGGCAATGGAAATGCCATCGTAAGTGGATGTGCCGCGTCCCAACTCATCGAAAAGAACCAATGAGCGGGTTGAAACGTTATTGAGAATATTCGCCGCCTCGGTCATCTCGACCATAAATGTAGATTCACCCACGGAAATATTATCTGATGCGCCCACACGAGTGAATATTTTGTCCACCAAACCTATTTTTGCACTTTCTGCGGGCACAAAACACCCTATCTGCGCCAACAATACGATAAGTGCCGTTTGACGCAACAGGGCTGATTTACCAGCCATATTCGGACCTGTGATAATGATGATTTGCTGTCGTTCGTTGTCCAGGTAGATATCATTAGGCACATACCGTTCGCCTAAGGGCAACTGTGTCTCAATCACCGGGTGCCGGCCTTGATGGATATCGATGATTTCGCTGTCGTCTATCTGCGGACGGATATAATTGTTTTCTTCAGAAGTCAATGCGAACGAGAGCAGACAGTCTATCTGTGAGATTATATTGGCATTGATTTGAATAGCAGGAATATATTCTTGCATGGCCATGACCAACTCATTGAAGAGACGGGTTTCCAAAGCCAATATTTTATCCTCAGCACCGAGAATTTTCTCTTCATATTCTTTCAGTTCCTGTGTGATGTATCGTTCGGCTTGAGCCAACGTCTGCTTGCGCACCCATTCCTGTGGCACTTTATCCTTGAAGGTGTTGCGTACTTCCAAATAGTAACCAAACACATTATTATAACCGATTTTCAACGAACTGATACCAGTCTGAGCCACCTCGCGCTCTTGAATCTTCAGAAGATAATCTTTACCACTGTAGGCTATCTGACGCAGTTCGTCCAACTCACTGCTCACACCCGACTTAATGATATCACCTTTATTGACCATCAGCGGCGGATCGTTTTGCACCTCATGGTCAATACGGTCGCGCAACAATGTACACAGATTGATTTGCTCTCCCATCCGTCGTAGTGCGTCATTATCGGCTACCATGCACGCATTCTTCACAGGTTCGATGGCCTGTAACGCCACTTTCAACTGAACCACTTCACGCGGTGACACCCGTCCGGCTGCCACCTTAGAGATGATACGCTCTAAATCACAAATACGGTGCAATTGCTCGTCGATACACTGACGGAAAACAGGATTCTTAAAGAAATATTCAACCACATCCAACCGTTCCTGAATAGGTCGCACATCTTTTAAAGGGAAGATAATCCAACGGCGCAACAAACGTCCACCCATCGGAGTGATGGTCTTGTCAATGACGTTGAGCAATGACGAACCCTCTTCCTGCATGGGTTGTACCAATTCCAATGAACGGATGGTGAACTTATCCAATCTGACGAATTTATCCTCCTCAATACGTGAGAGCGAAGTGATATGATTGATTTGTGTGTGCTGCGTTATCTCAAGATATTGCAGAATGGCACCCGATGCGATGATACCCGACTTCAAATGGTCCACACCAAAACCCTTCAGTGACTTGACCTTAAAGTGTGACAATAATTTCTGCATCGCCGTCTGTTCGGTAAATACCCATTCATCCAACTCAAACACACAGTATTTGGTACCGAAATAACGTTCGAAATCATGCTTATGGTCGCGGTCGTACAACACCTCCTTGGGTTGAAAATTACCCAACAGTTTCTCCACATAGTCGTATGTGCCCTGACCGGTGAGAAACTCACCCGTGGAAATATCCAAGAAAGCCACACCACAAGCAGCTTTGCCAAAATGAATGGCTGCCAAGAAGTTATTCTCTTTATAGTTGAGCACATTATCGTTCATGGCCACACCCGGAGTCACCAGTTCGGTGATACCGCGTTTCACTAACGTCTTGGTCAGTTTAGGGTCTTCCAACTGGTCACAGATGGCTACACGCCGTCCGGCACGGATGAGTTTAGGCAGATACGTGTCAAGGGCATGATGAGGAAAACCAGCCATCTCTGCCGCACCCGACGTACCTCCGTTGTTACGCTTGGTCAGAGTAATGCCGAGAATCTTCGCAGCAGCCACCGCATCCTCACAATAAGTCTCATAGAAGTCACCGCACCGGAAAAGCATCAGTGCGTCTGGATGTTTGGCTTTCAGCGAAAAAAACTGTTTCATCATCGGGGTCAACCCCTTATCATTCTCTTTCTTTGCCATCGATTGAACTCTTTTTACTTTTGCTTGCAAAAGTACGAAAAAAAATAGAATTATTCAATTCACAATTCATAATTATCAATTCTAACTGATAATTCCATGTGGATAACTATGTGGATAACTAATCAAAAAAAATGTGGATAACAATGAAATCATGATCAGATGGATTGAAAAAGAGTAAAACTTGCCCTCTTATTCCTGTTTCATCCAAAAGTTTTCCACTTTTTTGAATGAAAAAAGATATAAACTTATTAACTTTGCACCGAAAGGTCATATTGTGGATAAAATCTGCTATTGACTGATATACTGCAAGTAACAATCCCCTCGTACAGTGGATAAGATGCCTCAAAATGTGAATATCGAAATATGCAACTTTTTTCATGGAAAGTTATCAACGTATTCACACCGTATTATCTTTTTATTATATTTTACTTTAACAATAGTTCGTTAAAAATTCAATATATGGTGTAACGGCTAAGCCGCGCAG
>CAMJFC010000055.1 GCA_946404865.1 uncultured Prevotellaceae bacterium | reverse complement strand
CCTCCTCGTCGCTCTGTCACTAAGGTATGCTCGGCCCATCAAAGGGCCGGCATCATCACTACGCAACAGAGTTGCGATTTTCTGTGTTCGCTTCGCTCACCGCGCTGCGACAAATTCCTCATCGGCCGCAAGGCCGACATTAGGTATATTCGGTCGATTACTTTCCGCTTCGCACAGTGACCGATGGTTCGTGTTCGTTAAAATCCCCCTCGGCCGCAAGAAGCGTTTGATATAAAGGGCTTCGATTCGCATCTCGCTCAGCACACGATGCTCCATGGTTTCAGACAGACGCGCGCGCATATTGACATACTGGATAGCAAAAACCGCCTCCAGCAACAAAGCAGCAGCCACCAACACCAAAATGCCTGTGTGCCGCTTTAAACCTTGCCATAACCTGCTGAAAAAATCCATCTGCCTGTAAGTAAAAAAATCAGCGGCAAAAATACAAAAAAAATAGATAACCCTTGCACTTTTGACTTGTTTTTTTCATACCTTTGCACAAATATGACAGAACATCATCACATGTACTACCACACTTTTATCTTCGACCTTGACGGCACCTTGTTGGATACCCTGCAAGACTTGGCTTGCAGCGTCAACTATTCACTGCGCCGGCATGGTATGCCCGAGCACAGTCTGGACGACATCCGGCGGTTTGTTGGCAACGGGGTGCGACGGCTCATGGAACGAGCCGTGCCCGACGGAGCGGACAACCCGCTGTTCGACTCTGCTTTTGCCACCTTCCAAGCGCATTATATGCAGCACGCGCTCGACACCACCCGACCCTACGACGGCATCCCGGAGATGCTGCAGCAGTTGAAGGAGGAGGGTTGCAAGGCGGCGGTGGTGAGCAATAAGATGATGGCTGCCACCCAGGCGTTGGTAGCGCATTTCTTCCCGGAGATAGAAGTGGCTATCGGTGAACATGAGGCCGAGGGCATCCACAAAAAACCCGCTCCCGACACGGTGTATGAGGCGCTGCGGCAGTTGGGCGCGGAACGTGAGGGCGCGGTGTATGTGGGCGACAGCGATGTGGACCTGCAGACCGCCCGCAACGCCGGACTGCCCTGCATCAGCGTGCTGTGGGGATTTCGCGACCGCGATTTCCTGTTGCATCACGGTGCCACCACACTGATTGAGCGGCCGCAACAACTGTTGGAGGTCGGAAAACGGCCATCAACACGCGATATGGACACGTTTTGTTGATGATTATTTTGTGAAATAAAAATATGTTCGTATTTTTGCAGCACGCTGCCTAATCAGGCTTATTATCAACATGAAGATCAAAGATATCCAACTGCTGAAGAAGCACCCCGCCTCCTTGCTCTGGACCGCCGTATTGGTGTGCATGGGCACGGCTCTGCTGCTGTTTGAGCGCGACCTGCTGTGGAAGATGCAGTCCATGAATTTGTTTCTCGCCGATGCGTCGTTTTTCAAAGAGCGGATGCTGGTGCCTGCCGGTATGCTCTCTTATGCCGGCTCTTTTTTCACTCAGTTGCTGTACCAACCCTGGTTAGGGGTTGCCGCACTGTGCGCCTGGTGGTGGCTGGTGATGTGGCTCACAAGCCGTGTCTTCCGTCTGCCGGCGCGATGGGCTGCACTCGCCGTGGTGCCGATGGCATTGATGGCGGTCATCGTCGTGGCAAGTGGCTATTGGGTCTATGCGCTCAAGATGTTAGGGTGGGTGTTCGCCCCGGCCATCGGACTGTCTGTCGCCTTGGCCGCGCTGTGGGTCTTCCGCGTGCTCCTCGCCCGCCGCTGGCAGGCGGCATGGATATGGATGGTGCTGGCCATGGCCGCCGGCTACCCTCTGGCGGGTGTCTATGCCATCGGAGCCGTGCTGGTGATGGCCATCTGGTCGTGGCGACTGAGCCATGAACGCTGGCACAACGCCTTGCTCACCCTCACGGCGGTGGTGCTCGTGGCGGCCGTGCCACTTATCTGCTACCGGATGGTCTATTACCAGACCAATATCGACGACCTGTGGTATGCGGGACTGCCGGCCTATTGTCTGCGTGAGAAAGCCTCGAGTTATTATATCCCCTACATCCTTCTTGGTGTCTTTTATGTGCTGCTGGCGGTGTTGCCCGTGGGAGCGGGACAACAGAACGGGCAGCGCAGGAAGGGACTGCTGCGCTTTCCGCTGCCACAGACGTGCATCGTGGCCGGCGCTGTGTTGGCGGTATGGCTGTGCTGGTTCAAGGATGCCAATTTCCACCACGAACTGCGCATGGCACGGTGCATCGAACATACCGACTGGATAGGCGTGCTGAAGGAGGGTAAGCGACAAGGCGACGTGGAACCCACACGTGCCGTGGTGCTGATGAACAACATCGCCTTGTGGCGCGAAGGATTGCAAGCCGACTTGATGTACGACTTTCCAAAGGGCTCCCAACAATACCAGTCACCCGTACCCCTCTTTACCTTCAGCCTGATTGCACGGATGCTCTACTACCAATACGGTCTGCTCAACGAATGTCACCGGATGTGTATGGAAGAAGGCGTGGAAATGGGTTGGCGCGTGGAGCACTTGCAGTACCTGACACGATGTGCTGTGCTGGGTGGGGAGCGACAAGTGGCACTCAAATATCTGAACATGCTGCGCAAGACGATGTTTTACGGCAGCTGGGCCGACCAGATGGAACACCTGCTCGACCACCCCGAACTCATCGGGGCGGCACGGGAGACGGGCCCCATCAGCCACATGCTCCACTATAACAACCAGATGGGCGCAGACGCTGGTTACACGGAAAAATACATCATGAGCATCTTGGCCGACCAGGACTCCGACGACCCGCTGTTCCAGGAGCAGACACTGCTCGCCACGATGTGGAAAAGAGACCCTGACCGTTTCTGGCCGCGTTTCTTCAAATACGCCAAACTGCATCCCGGCGAACCGATACCACGCATCTACCAAGAGGCGGCGTATCTCTTCGCTAACTTGCAGAACTCGGAACTGGCGAACCAGATTCCGTTCGACGAACAGGTGAAACGGAGTTACCACGCGATGATGAGTCAGATGAAGCAATACCAAGGGATGCCTCGCAAGGCGCTCTACTCACAGTTTGGCAACACCTACTACTTCGAGTATTTCTTCCTGAAAGACATTACTTATTACTAATGTTGAGTGTTGAATGTTGACGAGTTGTTGAGGACTTTGTCCGAAAAATGTTGAATTATTCGGCCTAACGGCCGAAGGGGATTTAAACGAACACTAATAGCACGAATATACCTAATGTCGGCCTACGGCCGAGGGGAATGTCTGCGACGCTACATGAATGGGCATAAATGGCCACAAATTATTCATGAATGAGTCCACTTTAATAAGTGATTACAAGGGCGTCAGCCAGCTCCCCTCCCATGTAGGGGAGGGGCAGGGGTGGGGTCAGTAATTCACGAATAAACCTAACATTCGGCCTTGCGGCCGAGAGGGATTTAAACGAACACTAATAGCACGAATAAACCTAATATTCGGCCTTGCGGCCGAAGAGGTTCTAAGTCTAAGGAATATAGGAATCAAGGACAGTCGGCCTTGCGGCCGAGGGGGGATGTCTGCGACGCTACATAAATGGACATAAATGGCCACAAATTTTTCATGAATAAGTCCACTTTAATAAGTGATTCCAAGGGCGTCAGCCAGCTCCCCTCCCATGTAAAGGAGCAGGGGTGGGGTCAGTAATTCACGAATAAACCTAATATTCGGCCTCGGCCGAAGAGGTTCTAAGTCTAAGGAATATAGGAATAAAGGAATTTCGGCCTCGGCCGAGGGGGATTTAAACGAACACTAATAGCACGAATAAACCTAATATTCGGCCTTGCGGCCGAAGAGGTTCAAAGTCTAAGGAATATAGGAATAAAGGAATTTCGGCCTACGGCCGAGAGGGATTTAAACGAACACTAATAGCACGAATAAACCTAATATTCGGCCTTGCGGCCGAAGAGGTTCAAAGTCTAAGGAATATAGGAATAAAGGAATTTCGGCCTACGGCCGAGAGGGATTTAAACGAACACTAATTGACCGAATATACCTAATGTCGGCCTTGCGGCCGATGAGGAATTTGTCGCAGCACGGTGAGCGAAGCGAACACAGATAATCGCAACTCTGTTGCGTAGATATAGATGCCGGCCCTTTGATGGGCCGAGCATACCTTAGTGACAGAGCGACGAGGAGGAGCGGTTAAGTCTCTCCCCAGGGATTGGGGAGAGATTTAGAGAGGGGTTGGAAGCCCTCCCATGGGAGGGTTGGGTGGGGGAAAGGATGTTGAATGTTGAGTGTTAAATGAAGAATTGTCGCCTGCGGCGATGAAGAATTGTTAAATGTTGAATTATTCGGCCTAACGGCCGAGAGGTTAAGAATATTGATATGAAAAAATGGACAATTATCGCATCGGCCATCTGCCTGATGACAGCATGCAGTAAAGGGATTCCGAGCAACTATGCCGAGAGCGATTCATGGCCCGTCATCTATCCGGACTACCGCGATGTGACCGTACCGGTGAACATCGCGCCGCTGACGTTTCAGGCCGACATGGCCGTGGAAGATATGACCGTGCGCTTCACTGCCGGCGACGAGGCGGTGGTGTGCAACGGCCTCAAGGCACAACCCGACATGGACGACTGGCAACTGCTGAAGGAGAAAGCCCTCGGCGGCGCCATCGATGTGGAGGTGTTCGGTGAGAAGAACGGACAGTGGACACGCTTCAAACCCTTCCATATCTACGTGTCGCCCGACTCTATCGACCCGTATATCAGCTACAGGTTGATATCACCCTCGTATGTGTCGTATGAGGAACTGACCATCAACCAACGGTGCCTGGAGAACTACGACGAGAGTGTCATCTACAACAATATGCTGTGCAGCAGCGAGACCGACGGGCAGTGCATCAACTGCCACAGCTATCAGCAGTATAATCCGCAGCGGATGCAGTTCCACGCCCGCCAGAACTACGGCGGCACGGTCATCGCCTACGACGGACAATTGATGAAGGTGAACATGAAAAACGACTCGCTAATCTCTGCGGGCGTCTATCCGGCATGGCATCCGCAACTGAAACTGATTGCTTATTCCACCAATCACACACACCAGACCTTCCACACCTCCGACCCCAACAAAATCGAGGTGTTTGACGATGTCAGCGACCTGATGCTATATGATGTGGACCGCAACGAGGTGATGAACATTGAGAATCGGAAAGATGAGATGGAGGTGTTCCCGTTCTGGACACCCGACGGCAAGACGCTCTATTATTGCAGTGCCCATTTCGTCTTTCCCGACACCATTGACGACAAAATCAGCGAGGTGATCGCACACGCTTTCGACATTAAGTACAACCTCTACCGCAAGACGTTCGACCCGCAAAGCCGCCAGTTTGGCGAACGCCAACTGGTGTTTGCAGCCGACTCCCTGGATAAGAGCGCCACACTGCCGCGCATCTCACCCGACGGCAGATTCCTGCTGTTTACGTTGGGCGAATACGGGGTGTTCCACATTTGGCACCATGACTCCGACCTGTGGATGCTCGACTTGCAGACGGGCAATGTACGTGCCATGGACGAACTCAACTCTGCCGACACGGAGAGCTATCACTCCTGGTCGTCGAACGGACGGTGGGTCATCTTCAGCAGTCGCCGCGATGACGGCAACTTCACCCGCCCGTTTATCGCACATATCGACAGCGAGGGACGTGGCAGCAAACCGTTTGAGTTGCCCGACAGCGACCCCAATCAACATCGCCGGATGATGAAGTGCTATAATATCCCTGAATTCATGAAAGGCCCTGTCACCATCAGCCCGCAACAGTTTGCCGACGTCTTAAAAGGCGAAGGGCAATCCGTGAAATGGGTGCAGAAATAGTTTGGCCCGTTCGACGACTTTGAGTCGTTGACCTGTTCGACTTAGTTTCTCTTAGAAAATTTCAGCGGTTGGTTGCTGTAGGTGGCGAAGAGGTCGAAGATGCCACGCAACTCCGAATAATTCTTCTGGCTGTGCGACAGTTTGTTGACATTCAACTGATACTGCACCGTCACTTTCTCATCGGCTGTTCCTACGATATAACGGCCGTCGATGCCCTTGTCGGGTGTGGAGACGACATTCCGCATGGGTGTGTCGGCCAGCACATAACCCTTGGGCAAGGTGATATTGACCACCACCAGTTCCGAATGAGAATAAGGGAACTGCACGGGTATCGGACGATTGTCGGTCTGGAAGGGGTTGGCCTTCATGGGCGGAACGGGGAAAGGACAGATGCTGATGGTTCCGTCGGTCACCTGACCTTGCACCGTGAACTCCTCCACCTCAGTCACATCGGGTGCGAACTCACCCTCTATCCCTTTGGCTTGTCTGTACTCGACGGCCGACAGACCGGTGTGACGTGTGGTGCGCGTTCCTTTCAGTTGGCCGTTTTCCGAGAGTGTCGCCTCGATGACGGTATTGCTCTGCGCCTTCGTCAGGTTTTGCAGGTTCACCCATTGTCCGCTCTTCCCTTTTTGTACCAGTCGGGCACGCTCCACCAGCAGCGGCTCGCTCAGCACATCAACGTAAGCGTTGGTGGACGAGGCATCCAGGTAGATGTTTCTGCCGGAGGTCAGTGTCACCGCCACAATAAACGAGGACAACTTGCGGATGGAGGGGAAATTATAAGGCAGCAGTCCCATGTCACGTGTGCGTAAGACCACAGGCGACGCCGTCAGTCCAGCGTCTTGCAACGACTGTATCAGCAAGAGGTTGATGTCGGCATTCGAGCCCGTCCCTTCTTTCAGGGTCTGTGCGCTCGATTGAGGCCACAACTTATAAGAGCCGTCCCACTTCACGCGCCCTGTCACGAGTTTGTACACGGCAATGGCCCGTTCCTGCTCGTTGGCGATTTCTGTCATGGCTTTCAGTTCATCAGCCAGCGGACTATGGTCATCGAGCCGCTTGCCCAGCTCATCATCCTCCAGAATCATCTTGTCTATCTGGTCCCAGGTGCGTGCATAATCCATCTGCATCGTGCCTCTCAGACTGTACGACTTCAGTTCGGCGGTGATGCCCGCGCAGTGGTCGTGAGCGTTCCAGACAAAATCGTCTTTGGGAATGGCTTTCAGGTAACGCCCCACGCAGGTGTAGTGGTTGGTGGGCACGCTCACGGGTTTGGCGATGGCGTCGCTCTCCAGTTTGTAGTGCATCGTGCCCTGCACGCAGCGGCATGAGAGCCGTTGTATGCCCTGTTCCTCGATGTTGAAAATCAAGTAGCTGGGGATGTCCATATCGAGACAGGCATAGCTCACGGGGATGTCACCCTGCGCATACCAGTCGCGCAACCGGTAGAAGAGTTCGCTGTGGACGCAATACTCATATTCCACGACGGTGCCCTGGCGCACATCGGGAATGGTGAAGCGCACTTGGGCGTGAGTGTCGTCAATCTTCTCCGTCGTCACCTGTCCTCTCTTCAGCGTGCTCTTCACCACCTTTCCGTTCTCCAGGTTGAAGGCTGTGGCTTTCAGGTCTTCCACGCTCTCCTGGGTATAGTTGCCCATGGCGTTCTCCACGAACGACCCGGCGCCGTTGTTTTCAAAATACTGGTTGGTGCTCCCTATCTCAATCGAGCTCGAGCGCAAGGAGAACTTCGAGTCGTTGATATACGACTTGCCGTTTTGGTTGATGAGGTAAGGGATGACGACCTCAGCGCATCTTGCGCCTTCGGGTTTGAGCACCTTGATACGGAATTTCTCATGATAATCAACGATATATCCTCTTTCCTGCACGGTATATTCCACATTGGTGAGCCTGCAGAGCACCACGGCCTCGGCCTCGGGGTCTTGTTCATAAACGGTCATCGCCATCTCTTCCTTGGTCGGTTTACCGAACTTGAGATTGACCGTCTCCTGCGCTGTGGCCGTCATCACCACAGCCGCCAATAATGACAAAATGAAAAATGAATGAAGTCGCATGATTTATAATGAGTAAGTTAGAAATTTCTGATATCCCCTCCCCTACCGCTCAAACTGCAAGAGCCGCATGGGTTGACCGGCCACACGCTGCTGACCGGAGTTGTAAACCTCGGTGAAACGATAACCCTCGGCCGTGAATTTCGGCAACCACCGCTCGGCATCTTCCGTGCCAATCATCAGGAAACCCGATGCGGGTTTCTCCGTATAGAAATTGCCCACACGGTCGTGCAGATAGAAATTCATCTCGAAATAATGCACAGGGTCACCCTTGGCCAGCACACCGTCCTCGATGAACTCATAGAGATGTCCGGCGCTCTCCGGGGCCACCTCGTCCACCTGTGCCGCCACGTTCTTCACTGACTTCGCATTCAGCACAGGGGGTTTATAGACACTGTCGAGCTGCAGATAGAACGCCAGAATCAGCATCACCAACCCCATCACATTGCGCTTGCCTTTCCACCAGGCCAATAGGATGTAAGTGCCGAACGCCAAGAGCAGCCACTGCCACCAACTGCCCGTCTGCTGCAAGAAGAGAGCCATGGAATAGTTTTGATAGCCACGGCGGCCTTGGAACCAATCGGGGTTAATCTCTATCCACTTCAGCACGATAAACACCACGACGACCATCAGACACAGCACCGAGACGAAACCGCCATAGGCCTTGATGACACCATGATGGCGCTTCTGCAACCAGAAGAGCATCCGTGCGATGAAATAGCCGATGAAGGGATAGACCGGCATGAGGTAAGCACTCCGCTTGCTCTGCGGGATGCAATAGAAGATGAAGATGACAGCGATGGCGAGGAAAGAGAAGAGGTCAACGGGGTCCACATCGGTCAACCGCGACAGCCGTTGCCGAAGTTGGCTGACACCCGCCCAGTTCTTCAAAGCCTTCCAGTTGACGACAAAGAGCGTCATCAATCCCAAGATGACCCATGGCAGGTAGCCGATGACCAGCGTGATGATATTATAATACCAGGGTTCCACGCACGACTCATAGCTCATGGTGCTCGTCATGCGGCCGATGTTCTCCTCCATCACCAAGTCGATGAACTCCTGTCCGCCTTGCTGCCATGCCGCATAATACCACAACGCGGGCAGGATGAGCGAGAGCAGTCCGAAGAGCATCATCGAGAAGAAAGCGCGGAAGAAATTGACACGTCGGAACAGGAGGAAGACGCCCATCACCAGACAGGGGATGATGGCACCGATGGGACCTTTGGTGAGGGTGCCGCAACTCATCAACAGGATGGCCCATAGCGGCACGCCTTTCATGCCCCGCTCATACCACCGGTAGAGCAGGAGCATCGCACCGACGATAAAGGCAGTGAGCAGCATATCCACCCGGCAGTTGAACCCCTGCCGGTGCAGTTCCCACGAGGTAAACGCCACGAGTGCCGTGACAAAGGCCGTATGGTCATCGCGCCGCCGTTGGTAGAACAGGAAGACGCCCACAATCATAGCGATATAGGCGATGGCGGAAGGCACGCGCGAGGTAAACTCATTAACCTCGCCGGCCACGTAGCTCACCGCCGCCACAGCCCAATAGAAGAACGGCGGTTTATAGGCCATCTCACCTACGCTGTTGCGCGGTAATATCCAGTTGCCCGACTCGAGCATCGTGTAACTGACGATGCTCTCACGCGGCTCGCCTTTGGTGTTGTATTCGTAGATGCCCAAGAAGGGGATGACGGTCAACACACAGACGATGAGAAGGAACCACAAGGTCTTATTTTTTGCCATAACGTCCGATTTGGGGACAAAGGTACGAATTAGCGAGGAAAAAGCCAAATGTATTTGAGCTTTTTCGAGCGAGAGTACCTTCGAGCGATAGCTCAAAGGTACGAATTAGCGAGCGAAAACGCAAATATATTTGCAGTTTTTCGAGCGAGAGTACCTTCGAGCGCCAGCTCAAAGGCGAATAAGCGAGCAAAAACGCAAATATATTTGCAGTTTTCCGAGCGAGAGTACCTTCGAGCGAAAGCTCAAAGGTACAGAGCGAAAGACATCAAGGTGTCACAAGATATATTTCACATGACTTGAAGTCGATTTCCCAATTACCGTTTTCGGCACGCTCCCAACCGTACTTTTCCGACATTCTGTCCCACCAACCCTGAAAACTGGTGGCGGTTTTACCCATATCAGCCACCAGGCGGTTGTACAATTCGGAATCGTCGGCGGTGAGCGCCTTGGCAAGCTCTCTCAAACCATTGCGGCGCTCAAACAACGTTAATATCTCATTTCGTTCGTCTTCACTGACACGTCCTACAATCTTTTTCATCGTTTTATGATATCAAATGGGTCAAGATAATCTATTTCTTTAATTTCCGTTTCCGGTAAAAACTCCCCCGCCTCACGGATGGAAAGGAGAAGGCTACGAGACGCGTTCCGCTCAATATGCGCCATCAGACATTGCTGATGCGAGGGTGTGTTCACCTCAAGCGTGGTGCGCTCGTTCAACCAAATGCAACGGTGGCACTGAAAAGCGTCGCATATCCGGCAAATCGGTGCATACCGCAACAGGTATAACCGTTGATTGGGAATATTCACGCCCCCGACAAGGTCGCCAACGGCCCGGTTGCCAGCCCCACCGGCATAAAAGGCCGGACAAACATAAAAACGTCCGTCTGGGGCAAGGGTTATCGTGGAGTCGCCGGCTCCGCAATTGTTCATCTCTGTCAGCATCATACGGTCGGTGAGCAAATTCAACTGGACGGGATGGTTGTCCAAATATTCCCTCTTCACGGCATCCGCAAGCCGGGAAAGGGCTTCACGATAAGCCTCCATGTTCTCTTCAGAAAACGATTCCACATCGAGAAACGCCACATTCACGCGTTCAACATAGGGAAGGACCTTGGCCAAAAGTCCATGATTCTGAAAAAAAGCGACGAGACTTGTGCGTACCACGATCGATTTGTCGCGCGACAACATAGAATGGTCGATGTCTTCTATCTTGTCGAACACCACCACATCGGCATCAACAACGCTACCGGCTGTCGAGGGTTTAATTTTGACATGATCAACACTCTCAATCGCCTCGTTCCACTCGGCCGGCAACTCATAAGCGGGATAAACGAACTGAACCATCAGGTTCTCGGTCATGGCCCAGCGGATGGCGCTCAACAACACGTCCAAGGGCATCAGACGCGCCTGACAGTTACCCGCCGGGTAATGGCAAAACGACGTGGAACTGTCATCCAGTTGAATGATTAAATATTTCAGCATAAGAAATCAGCAAATATCGGGATTGACATCTAATTTGTTCTTCTCGAAATCCTCACGTCTGCCCTCCAGTTCCAACTTGCGGAACAAACGGTTCCAGTAGTAGTTGTTGGCACGCACCCTTGCCTTGTGCATTTGGCAGATGGCCGTGGAGCGCTGATAAATGGTCGAGGTATCGGCGGCGTCATAATTCTCGCCTTGGCACCAGGCGCATCCACTCGCCACTTCACAGTCGATACACTTCTGTGGCGATTGTGTAGTTCGGTCGAGGGTCAAAAACGGTCGTAGTTTGTTGCTGTCGATGCCGTCACGCACATTGCCGATGATGACAGGAACCTTTGAGCGCAAGGAATAAGCGGCAAAGCGTGTGCATGGATAGAAATTGCCAGCCGCATCGACGGCCAACATCCTACCCGCGCCGCACCAGTTGTTGTTTTCGCGTTCCTTGTCCAATGGTTTTCCGATTGTCTCATTGAAAAACGAACAAGCGTTGTCATTATAGTAATCTCCATCAATGATGGCGTCGGCCAACTGCATCAATTGGTCTTCAAAGAGCCGGTCATCACCTTCCTGCCACACATCCTCAAACACCACATTGATATTCACCTGATGAATACCCAAAGAGTAGAGGTGGAGCACACTCTCTTTGATATAAGGGATGTCGGCACTACTGATCGTTACTTTCGTTCCGGCATCTGGGAATTGCGACAGCCACAGCGGTATGTTCCTGACCACATCATCATAACTGCCCCGCTCTTCCTGGCCGCCCTTCCACACCCTGTTCAGGTCATGCTTGCGCTTTGTGCCGTCGATGGTGATACCGACAGACAAATGGGTCAAATTCTTATGGATGAATTGTTGCACTTTGTCGGTGTGGTAGTTGATGCCGTTGGTGGAGAAATTGAACCGATAGGAATCGAACCAATGGTGGCAGCGGCGGTACAATTCTTTTTTGATATAATCGCAGATACGGTCGATGAGATCAATCTCAAGGAAAGGCTCGCCGCCGATGAAATCGAAAATCACCGACTTCTCGGGAAAGTCCTGCTCATGGTCGAAAATATAGTCGATGGCTTGCTTGGCCACCTCCCACGGCATGCGTTCTTTCTCGTTTTTGCCGACGAGATAGCAGTACTTGCAAGCCAACTGACAGTCCTTGGTGACGATGAAGGTGATGGTCTTTGCCATTCCCTCCTGCCAGGTTCCCTTGCTCTCCCTGATGGTTGTTTCCCGATTGTTCATTGCGTCAGAAAAATCATGATTTGTCCACTCGATGATAAACCAAAAATTCTCAGACCTGTCGCAGACGTATCAGATCCGAGAATAGTAATTTCCGAAAACGGCCCTTCATTGCGTTCAACTGCCTACCCTGCTGCCGTAGGAGCAACTGCCCGAGCAGTCGCCGGTGCAACTGCCGTCGCAGCTATTCTGGCATCCGCCTTCGCATGTCCCTTGGCAGGAATAATAACAGCCCGTATAGCATCCACCGGAACAGCCGCTGGAACAATCCTTTTGGACGTTTCCCTCATGGGCCTGGCTTGGGAGCGGTATCTGACTGATGGCTATCGCTCCCACTATAGGAAGAACCTTTTTGGCTGTGCTCTTGAAAAATTCCCGTCGCGACTGTAATTCTTTGCTATCCATAGGTGATTCGTTTGATGTTGATTCTGTTTTACACAAAGTAACAAGATGAGAAAGGATTACGAACTTGTAAAGGCACATGTCTGGTAACAGTTACCCGAGCAGTCACCCCTACAGCTGCCGTGGCACGTGCTCCGGCATCCGCCATAACAGTCGCCTTCACATGTGTTTTGACATCCAGTGTCGCATGCGCTGACACACCAGCCGGAACAGTTGCCTTCGCAACCCATGTTGACTTTCCTCTCACGGGCATTGCCCACGAGCGGCACCTGGCTGACGGCTATAGCCCCCAAGACAGGAAGTGCCTTTTGGACGGCACTCTTGAAAAAATCGCGACGCGATTGCAATTCTTTACTATCCATAACAGACACGTTCTGAAAAGATTAATAAACTATTATGGGGACAAATATAATTACTTTTTCTTTACAAACAACAATATTAAGAATAATTAACCAAAAGGAGATGTTTTCATTTCATTATTTCAGTACCGGCCACCCGTCGGCGGTCCAAGAGACAGGACGCTGGATGAGCAGTGAGGCACCGTTGCGGGCGATACTGTAGCCGTGGCAGATGAAGAGGTCGTCGCCGTTGAGGTGATAGGCGGCACAGTGGCCGGCGGCCTCATACTCCTTCTTATCACCCTCAAGCACCAACGTGCCACCACCCTGGCGCATATCACGGCCGTTGCGGTCGAGATAGGGTCCGGCCACATTCCGGCTGCGCCCCACCGCCACGCGGTAGGTGCTCTTGCTGCCCTGGCAGCAGTAGTCCCACGACACGAAGAGGTAGTAATAGCCGCCATGCTTCATGATGAACGGCGCCTCGATGGCATTGGTGCCGGCATACTTCGAGGTGGGGTTGGGCATACGCTCCGTGCAATCGGGGGCATAACGCCGGGCGATGGTGCGCGGCACGACACCCTCAGCGATGTGCATGGTGGTGTCGAGACGGGCCATCTGGATGCCGTCCCAGAACGAGCCCCAGACCATCCACGGCGTATCACTGTCGTCGATGACGAAATTGGGGTCGATGGCGTTCCAATCGTCGCGATTCTCACGCGAGGTGACAATGCCGCCCTCATCGTTCCACACGGGGAACGAGAGCGAGGGAGAACTGAGCAGCCCGATGGCCGACCCGTTCTTGCCGAAGGTGGAACAGCTGTAGGCCATCCACCAGCGGCCATGCCATTGGATGATGTCGGGCGCCCACACATGGCACTCGAAACCGGGCACGGAGTCGTGCGTCCACTGCGGCATGACGGTCATCACCGGCTCGGGATGCACCGTCCATGTCTTACGGTCGCGCGAGGTGAGGTGCTGGATGCCGATGCCTGTGGCATAGATGTGATAGGTGCTGTCCTCGAAAGCCATCACGGGGTCGTGCACCATGGGTTCGGCCGTGACGAACGCTTCACGGGGAAAGCGTCGCTGCCCCTGTGCCATGACCATGACACAGGCGGCAAGCAACGTGAGTATCAAAACAATCTTTTTACTCATGATTTCTTTATACGGATGATGTTGAGCGAGAATGCAGGCAGTTCCACCTCGATGGTGTTGCCCTCGGGCGACAGCTCATGATTGGTGGGATAGATGTTGGTGGGTTGTTGCAGGGTGTTCTCGTCCATGCCGTCGTTGGCACGCAACTGGATGAGGCGTGCGCCCTTGACCGGGAAGTTAGCCACATTCAATCGTGCCGTCGTTCCCTCGCTCTGCGTGTTCACCACTTTGACAATCAGTTCGTTGGTATTGTCATCGACCGTAGCCGACGAGAAGACACCCGGCAACACATCGCCCTTGAGCACGGTGTCGAACACCAGGTCATTGTCGAGCCAGCATTTCAGGCTGTCGCCCTCCATCTGCAGGGTGATGTCGTACCACCGTCCGGGCTCTACCCGTCCCGGTTTGGTGGCTAACTGACTCTTACCGCCGCCGCTGATGCGCTCGATGCCGTGCTGGGTGTTGCCCCAACCGCCGAAGTTCACCCAACAGTAATGCTGCGGGTCGGTGTAGTTGAACACCACCATGAACCCCTCGGCTCCACTGTCTTTACGGGCACGGAACTTCACGGTATAGTGGTCGCCCACCTTGTCGTGACACATGGCCACGCACTGCTCCTGCATACTGGTCTGGCTGACGCTGCCGTCGGCGTTCTTCCTCCATTCGCCCGACAAGAACTCGGGTTGTCCTGACTTGGCCAGGGGCTCAGGATGGGTGAACGAGGCTTGAGTGCCCCAAGTGGCGAAGCCGATGCGGCTGAGTTGAGGGGTGAGGGGTAAGGGGTGAGAGGTAAGAGAAATGTTCTGTTTCACCTTGACCACTTGTGTGCCGATGTGTTGGGGCATGAGGGCTTGCACATAGTAGGATGGTGTGCCCATCACGCGGTTGGAATTGAACCGTATCATGTCGGGCCGCCATTTCGCATCGTTCTCGTTGACGAAGATGGGGGCGTAGGAATTGAGCGGCACCATGTCGCTGTTGTTCTCCATGCCCATCATATAGACGGCCTCGCCCAAAGCGGCATTCATATTGCCAAGGTCGCCGAAACCGCTGGTCACGGCATACTCGCCTACATAGATTTTCGGTCCTTTGCGGTCGTAAGCGTCATACTTGCGGAACGCCTCGGCAAACCACGACGGATTGCGGTAATAATGCTCGTCGAGCAAATCGACGGGCAGCGCACTCTCCCACTTGGGGTTGTCGTCGCCCCATGCCACCACATTGCCGATGAGGTGCATCTTGGGATATTTGGCGAGGATGGCCTTGCGGAACTGGTCGTAGCGGTCGTAATAATGGTCGCTCTGCTGTTGGGGGTCGGGCTGGTTGTTCTCATTGCCGATCTCCAAGTATTCGATGTTGAAAGGTGCGGGATGGCCGTTCTTGGCACGCATGGCACCATATTTCGTGGTCACGTCGCCATTGGCATACTCCAAGGCGGCGAGGCACTCGTCAATCCACGGTTGGATTTCGCCCACGGGTGTCAACCCACCATGCCACAGGCCCACATTGACCACATAGAGCGGTTTGGCACCGAGGTCCTCGGCCATCTGCAGATATTCATGGAACCCGATACCGTCGGTGGTGCGGTAACCCCAGTTCACGTTCCAGTGGCCGGGACGCTCCTCTACCGGGCCGATGGTACGTTCCCAGCGGAAAGCATTGTCGGGTGATATCTGCCCCTCGACGAAACAACCGCCGGGGAAGCGCATGAACTTCGGGTGCATCTCGTAGAGCATCTGCGCCAAGTCGGGACGCAGACCGTTCTCACGGTTTTTGAAGGTCGGCGGGAAGAGGCTGACCATGTCGAGGTCGAGCGTGCCCTTGCCGTCGAAGGTCAGCGCGAATTTCGCCTTCGGGTCGTTGACAGTGGCGGTGAGCGTGGCCGTGTATTTCGTCCACTGCTTGCCTACGACAGCCTCGACAGCGGTCTCGGCGTAGATGCCTTTCTCGCCACAGAGCATGGCCTTGATGCCGCCTTTGTAAGTGCCTTTGGCCCAGAATGAGAGACGGTAGTTGCGCCCCTGCACGGCATTGATGCCCCAATAGCCGTCGTTGACGAGGCTCACAGGCGCGACGGAACCGTCGATGGCGAGTTCGAGCGCATTGCCCTGAGCGGCATTCAATAGTTTCACTTTCTTGGAAGGTTGGATGAGTTTCACCGAGAGCGAGCCGCCCTCGGGCACTGACGTGCTCCATGCCTGCATGTCGGCGGGTTTGCCGTATTCCGGTCCGTCCTCGAACGAGCGGTTGCGGATGAGTTCGGCATAGATGCCGCCGTCGGCAGCGTGGTTGATATCCTCGAAGAAGATGCCGTAGTGTGTAGGACTGATTATCGGCCCACGGTCGTTGGCATCAATATCGATGGTGATTTGGGCACTGGCAGAGAGAACCGCCAATGCGGATGTGGTCAAAAAAAGAGTTTTTTTCATTGTATCACTTTTTCTTCCCCCAATAGCTCTTACCGCCATTGATGCCGGCGTATACAAGAGTATGTTTACGGGGCGATGCCTCCCAGTCGCACTCACGCTGTACTTTTAATTCCACGCCATTGGCGGTCAGGGTGTTGGTAGAAGCGTTGAAACTCCATTTGCCCCCCTTCCAAATGCCAGAGGTGATGGTACCATCAGCAGCAAAGGTCATATCCGATGATGTCTTCATCTCTCCATACTTATAACCCAAGTCGATGTGCTCCCATGTGCCAGCGATGTCATCAGAGGTGATGGCAGCCTGAGGAACAGCAGCATAACGCTCGGGCATAACCACGGGCCATCCTGTGGAGAGCCATTGGATGCTACGCACACCACCCATCATCACGGCATTGGGCGCATTTCCGCCCGCAGTGACAGGGAAACGTTGTTGCGATGCATAGTACCAGTTGCCATTTCCATCGTCAAATACTGCACAGTGGCTGATGCCAACCCACCCAAAGCCTTGCGAAAACTTATAGGGGTGTGTGAGCACGGTTTCATCGCCGGTATAGGTGCCATCGATGGTTGCAGAACGCATCACACGGGTGTTGTACGGCACATCCAGTCCGTCGTAAGCCATAAAGAGATAATAGTAACCATCGTGATAGACGATTTCGGGTGCCTCGGAGCCTTGCCACCGGCTATTACCGCGACTCCATATCCGTTTGCCATATCCGTTTTCAGCCAGTCCTTCGGGAGATGAGGCCCAGGGCTGCCCAAGTTCTTTGAGCGTCTTGCCCGTCTCAGGGTTAAGCTGCACGGCGGCGAATCCGCTATGCCATGAACCATAAATCAACCAGTGTTCGCCATTGGGTGTAATGACAAATGTAGGGTCGATGGCATTAAAATAGAAGTATGCGTCCCAATTGTTAATGTTGCTGCGCGCCCATCCATCTTTGCCTTTGTCCGATGAAGAGCAGATGACATATCCCTTGTCTGTCCAATTGTTTGACCCAGGGTCGGAGGTCTCCATTACGCCGATGAATGCACGTTCTGTCCATGAACTGTCAAAATTGGCTGTAGTATTAGGTTTACCTGATTTGATATAGTTATCCACCACAATACAATAGTACATGCGGTAGAGTCCGTTACGCACCTTACGCACACAGGGTGCCCAGTAGCCATAGACAGGGTTTTCAATGGGTGCAAGGCCCTGCTCGGCCCGTATCTCGTTGAGCTTGGTTTTGACCCATGCGGGATCGCTTTTCATCGTACCGCCCAGATACTCCCAGTTGACCAAGTCTAACGAACGGCGACAATGGAAGTGTCCGCCTGCCTCATGGGCATTACCATACGAGGCGTCGGTCTGGTACATATAATAATATCCGTCCTCGGCTTTCATCACCGTGGGGTCGTGCACGTTGGCCAGGTTCCACTGCGAGCGCTGCGCCCATGTTGAAATGTTGCGGTAGTCGTCGGCATAGTTCGGAGCAGTCCACTTGTCAAGGTCAGCATTGGTCGTAGCTGACTGCGCTAGCGTAGTGAAGGTCACATCGCCAGAGTAAGTGACGTTGGAACTGGTCTGCGCATAGGCACGCACGTGGTAGAGCGTGTTGGGCGAGAGACCCACGAGCGACATGTTCATGTCTTTCGACGTTGCGGTCAACTTGGTGTCGTTGATGGTAGGGTTAGCATTGGTGCTGTAGCAGAAACCGCGGGAGATGATGCCGGAGCCACTGGCCGAAGCGGTCACGACGGCTGAATTGTCGGTAATCTTCGATACGACGGGATTGGTGACCGTGGCCGAGCCGCCACTGTAGTCGCCTCCGCCGCCGCCATCATCATTATCGTCGCCACAGGCCACCATCAGCAGACCCATGCAAAAGAATGCGAAAAAACTGAATATATTTTTCATATTGTTTTCAGTCAATTTGAAAAAGTGGATTGTAAAACGGATTTCTTCTTGTGAAATAGCGGGGAAGTCGCCGCGGCGACTCCCCCGCTCAAATAAGAATGAATAATACTAACCTAAGAATAATTTATTCAAACACCAGATGACATCCGTCGATAGTGAAGTGGAAGTTGAGGTCATCGGGATCGGTGACCGTGTTCAGGCCGATGTAATCCTGGGTGTAGGTTTTGCCATCATTGCCCAACATCACACACTTGACATCGGCAGTGCCATTGCCATTGTTGGTGACGGAGACGGTGACCATGGCATCATCCATGGCTGCGAGCCATGTTGCCCAGTCGCTCTGTCCGCCGCTCGGCGTGCACTTCGTGGGCAGATCCTTGCCTTCCCAACCGGTGCCCCAGCCCCAGTTGTCGGCGCGGAACACACCATACTCAAATTCGCCGCTGCTGTTGTTGAGCACTACCACGAAGTTGTTCCAGTTGGCACCGCCGCTGGTATAGTTGCGGAAGCGACGTGTGTAGGTCTGACCTGCAGGAATCTTGATGGACGGTGAGTGAGCGGCCCAGAAGGCAGAGGAGTTGTCCTCTTCGCCCAGCACGTCGTCAAACTCGATGTGGCTGTTGTCAATCGTCAAGTGGAAGTAGAAGTCATCGGGATTGGTGACCGTGTTCAGGCCGATATAGTCTTGCGTGTAGGTGTTGCCGTCGGTGCCCAGCATAACCATTCTGACATCGGCTGTGCCGTTGCCGTTGTTGGTCACATAGACCGTCACCTTGGCGCCGTCCATGGCTGCGAGCCATGCGCCCCAGTCGCTCTGTCCGCCGCTCGGCGTACACTTCGTGGCCAGATCCTTGCCTTCCCAACCGGTGCCCCAGCCCCAGTTGTCGGCGCGGAGCACACCATACTCAAATTCGTCGCTGGCATTATTAAGCACCACCGCGAAGTTGTTCCAGTTGGCACCGCCGCTGGTGTAGTTGGTGAAGGTGCTGACGAAGGTCTCACCCGGGTTCACCTTGATTTTCTCGGAGTGTTCCGTCCACCATGCGGAGGAGTTGTCGGCAGCGCCCACTAAAGTGTACATCTTGTCCACCACCTCGAAGGAGACAAAGGCGATGACGGGTGTAGCACAGTTCTCGCCCTTGAAGGTCTTGTTATAGACAGCGATGAGGTTCTTCGTTCCGAGTGAGTTCAAATCGGGAACGGTCTCGAAGGTCAGGTCAGCAGCGCCCACGGTCTTCGACACGCCCTGCTCAAACTCGACGACAGCCGACACTCCTGCTGTCAACGTGGCGAAATCGGTACCTTGCAGCACTTTCTTGGGCACGCCCTTCAGTTCCATCGACAGCGGCTGTTTATCCTCGGCCGAGGTGTAACCGCCGATCGGCTCGATGTTGGACGAGAGGAAGTTGAGGAAGCTGCCTTCGGGTACGAGGA
>CAMJFC010000054.1 GCA_946404865.1 uncultured Prevotellaceae bacterium | reverse complement strand
TCCTCCTCGTCGCTCTGTCACTAAGGTATGCTCGGCCCATCAAAGGGCCGGCATCAATATCTACGCAACAAAGTTGCGAGTGTTTATGTTCGCTTCGCTCACCGTGCTGCAACAAGTGCCACATCATTTCGTCACTATCCCTCGGCCGCAAGGCTATGAATGGCAATTCTTCATTCTTCATCGCGAAGCGACCATTCAACATTCAAAATTCAAAATTCAACATTCGGCATCGGCCGACAACATAGAACCCAAGAAAAGGGGCTCCCAGCATCACCTGAGAGCCCCTTTAGTCTTTTCCGCGTCATCCACGAAACGGTCTTTTTCGCGTCATCCACAAGACCGTCTTTTCCGTGTTGTTCGCGTCATCCTCTTGTCGTATTAGAATCGGCCACCGCCGCCGAAGCCGCCACCACCGAAGCCGCCACCACCGGGACGACCGCCGCCGAAGCCACCGCCGCCAGGACGACCACCACCAGGACGACCGCCGCCGCCAGGATAGCCACCCATGCCAGGACCACCCATACCCGGGCCGCCCATACCACGGCCTTCCTTGCCGCCGAAGAGGTTGAAGCGGTAGATGACGTGCAACATCGCATACGAGTTGATGCTGTTGTATTCCGTATCACTACGCATCATCGCGTTGATCGAGCGTGTGAAGTTGCTCTGCTCATGCAAGATATCGTAGAACTGCAGCGACACCGTGAGGGGTTTGCCCTTGAGGAAACTGTGGCTGATTTGCGCATTCCATATCAACTCGTTGGTGTTCATCGAATTGTCGTTGTATCCACGGCGCGAGTTTTGCGAGATACCCGTAGTGAGCGAAGTACCCCAGTCAAAGATGAGGTTGAGGTTGACACCATACGAGAACTGCCATGTGTCGAGGTCGGAAGAGCTCTGCAACTTGTTGCGTGCGTGTGTATAGGTGAACGACCCGTTCGGTTCAATCTCGAACCAGTCCTTACGGAATGCCAACGACAGGCGCTCGCTCACCATCGTGGTGCGTGTGGTGTTCTTCTGCGCTTCAGAGTTTCCGAGAGTCAGGTAACCCACATTATTGTTATAGCTGAAGTTGGTGAACGTGTTCACATTCCAGACGCCGAGCGAGTCGATGGCGGTGTTGAACATCAAAGCCGCCTGCGCATTCCAGTTGCCGTTGATGTTCTCGGGCCGTGTGGTGCGTCCGCCAGTCTTGCTGTCATAGGTCACCATGTTACTGATGCTGTTGCGCGTGTTGGAGTAGTTCACGAACGTCATGATCGACCGCATGTGGTCCTGGATGTAAGTGTTGTAGAAGAGCCGGAAGTTGTTGGTGAACGAGGGCTTCAGTCCCGGGTTACCTCTTGTGATGTTGAGCGGGTCGCTGTCATCGACGATGTCGAGCAGGTCGCTCATGCTGGGCTGCGACGACGAACCACGGTAGTTGATGCGCAGGTTGCTCACTTGCGAGAAGCGGTAGCGGAAGTCGAGCGTCGGCGACCAGTTGACCACCGACCGTTCCGTATCAACGTGAATGCCCTGATAGTCTTGTTTGTAGTACGACTTTTGCGGTTGCACCATAAATCCGGCGTTGAACTGGAATTTCGGCTGTATCCAACGGTAAGTGAGCTGCAAGTCGTGGATATAGTTCTTGTATTCAGAGAACCGGCTCAGGTCGTCGTCCAAGTAGTGCTCCAAGGGATAGGCCAGGCGCGAGAGATACGGATCCCAGTCGCGGTAGCGCTGCGTAATGCCGTCGAAGAAGGCCGACCCCATGTCGCTGAAATCATAGGTGGAGCGGTCGCTCTTGTTGTAGCTGTATTGATAGCGGTAACTGAACTGCAGGAACATGGCTTTCGCGATGGGTTCGCTGTAGGTGCCTTGCAGCGAGTAGCTCCAGTTTTTCGTCGGCGTGAGATTATAACGGTTGGTCTGGTAGGTGGAATCCAACCCGGCCAATGTCTTTACTTGGTAGAGATGCACATCACTGAACGACAGCTGCGTGTTGTCGTTGTTGCCATATCTCACGTTACCCTGGAAGGTGATGTTACGCCCCTTGGAATCGAGCTTACGGTTGAACTGTACCATCGCATTGGCCGAGGTGCTCTTACCGAAGGAGATAGAATTATTTTTGCGGGTGTTGACGATAAGTCCTAACTCTTCCATCTTGGCGATGCCCTCCTCTTCGAGCGGTGACTCCGTATAGAGGTACGGGTCGTCGTTGAAGGTGGCCGAAGCGTTCATCTGGTTGCCGTCGTTGGTCGAGTAACTGATGTTAGGCCTGAACATGATGTTGGTCATGGTGTCAGGTTTCCACTCCAACCGCATCTGTCCGTTCCATGAGTTGGCCCGGGTGTAGTTCTGGTTGCGGTTGTTGCCGAACGACGACATGGTGCTGACGAAGTTCTCAGTCGATTGTTTCGACAGGGCGTCGCCGTTGCGGTGGTTCCATCGCACCGAACCGTCAATCTTGAGTTTCGTCACCTCATAGTTGACGTTCAGTCCGAGCATCTTAGTGGCATTCAGTCCGTTTTGTCCGCCACCGAAACGGCCACGGCCGCCACCGCCGGGGAATCCCTGGTCGTTGGTGTTGTTGGCCGAACCCATGAGCATGATGCGGTATTTGTCATTGAACCAGGCACCCATGCCCCGTTCGCTGTAGCGTTCTTTCGTGCCGATGCCCAGGTCGATATTGCCGAAGAGACCTTTGTTCATGCCGCGCTTCAGTCCGAAGTCGAGCACCGTCTGCTCATCGCCGTCGTCGATGCCCGTGACCCTGGCCAGGTCGCTCTTCTCATCGTAGGCTCTGATTTGGTCCACGATGCTCGAGGGCAGGTTCTTCAACGCTGTCTGCGTGTCGCCGGTCATGAACTCTTTTCCGTCCACTTTGATTTTCTTCACCTGCTTACCGTTGATGGTGATGTTGCCGTTATCATCAATGTCGGCGCCGGGAATCTTCTTCACCAACTCCTCGACAGCCGAGCCCTCGGGCGCACGGTAGGCCGAGGCGTTATAGACGAACGTGTCTTCCTTGACCACCACTTTGGGGGCGCGGCCCACGACGGTGGTCTCGGCCAGCAGCGTGGCATCGGTCGAGAGGGTGATGTCGCCCAACTCGATATCCTTCCCCGCCGTCACCGTCACGTTCTGGGTGTAGTTGTTGTAACCCACCGAACTGATGCGGAGGATGTACTTGCCCGGTGCGGGCGATTTCAGTGCGAAACGTCCCTCCATGTCGCTCACGCCTCCGACAACCATCGTGCTGTCGGAGCGGAGCAGCATCACGGTGGCTTGAATCACATCTTCTTCAGCCTGGCTGTCCCACACATGTCCTGTTACTTGATAAGCGACGCTGTCCGTCGCATTCACATCCTGCGCCTGTGCCGTCATCCATCCGGACAAGAACAAACAGAGCGCCATTACAATTCTTCTCATAAATATGTTGTTTTCTTACATTTACAAAACTGCTGACATCAAAACTAAGTTTGAAAACAATCAAAAGAGTGCTTTTTGTTAGTATAGACGCACAACACCACAAAACGTTTAATCCAATTGTAAAAATAATTGTATGAAAAACACGCTTACACTCTTTTTTCGCGACGATTTCCTTCTCCATACCACAAAAAACGGGAAAGACATGCTCAGATATACGACAACGGATTTCACGGACGACACGGATTAACATTCAAAATTCAACATTCTCTTTGGTCTGTCCTGAAAAAATCTTTACCTTTGCCGACGAATAACGGAAGTGAAGAAAAAATGAAACAAAGAGTCATCATCTCGCAACAAATAGAACACGAACTCACCGAAGCCATCCAACTATGCAACGGCGACCGACTGTTCGTGCTCACCGACATCAACACCATGCGCCACTGTTGGCCGCGTCTGAAACCCTTCGACTGCCTGAAAGGCGCCAAAATCATCACCATCCCTGCGGGCGACGAGCACAAAGACCTCGACTCGCTCAGCATCGTATGGCAGGCGCTGGGCACGGGCGGCGCCACACGCCACAGCACACTGGTCAACCTGGGCGGAGGAATGGTAACCGATCTGGGCGGTTTTGCCGCAGCCTCTTTCAAACGAGGCATACAGTTCATCAATATCCCCACCACCCTGCTGGCGATGGTCGATGCCTCGGTCGGCGGAAAGACGGGCGTCAATTTCCGCGGACTGAAGAACGAGATTGGCGCGTTCTGCGATGCCCATACTGTCATCCTCGACACGCAGTTCCTCACCACCCTCGACGACGAGAACATCCGTTCGGGTTACGCCGAGATGCTCAAGCACGGACTCATCAGCAATGAGAAGATGTGGGCCGAACTGGTGAACTTCGACCTCGCCCGTCCCGACCTCGCCCAACTACAACGGATGTTGGCCGACTCCGTGGCGGTCAAAGAACGTATTGTGGAAGAAGACCCGCACGAGCACGGCATCCGCAAGGCGCTCAATGTGGGGCACACCGTGGGGCACGCCTTCGAGTCGTGGGCGCTTCGACGCAACAGACCCATCCTGCACGGCTACGCCGTAGCCTATGGCATTGTGGCCGAACTCTATCTGAGCACGGTGAAATGCGGTTTCCCCACCGACAGACTGCGGCAGACGGTGCAGTTCATCCGCGAGAACTACGGGTTGCTGCCCATCACCTGCAAGGACTACCCCACCCTGCTGGAACTGATGACGCACGACAAGAAGAACACTTCCGGCACCATCAATTTCACGCTCCTCGGCGGCATTGGCGACATCCGCATCAACCAGACTGCCACCGACGAGGAAATAAAAGAAGCCCTGGACTTCTTTAGAGAGGGATAATGATTCTTTCCAACTACGAATTAAGACGGTCATACTGACCGTCTTAATATCCCCATTGTGGTCAATGCATTTCGCGCAACTCGCGAAGCTTGTCAGCATTCTTATTACGGTATCCGAACAGCTCCTTCAAGGACGGCAACTGCTCCATAATTTGCTCGAAAGAGACACGGCTGCCGACAGCGTCCTCGAAGATAATCCTCTCGTTGGGGATACGAACCCTTCTCAGCTGCAAAGCCCTTCTGCCGTCATTCCATTTCTCGTTCTCAAAATTGCACCAGTAGCGCATAGCACTATCCAACGACTTGTTCTCCAACACCGCACTCTTCGCGTGAGTACGGAAGGTGGAAAGATTATGTTTGTTGGTCGCGCAACTGGCCACCCACTGTTCACCCCCCGAACGGAAGAGTTTGTTGTAGAGCGACGTAATGGCTGCCAACGACCTGGCGTTGCAGAAATACTTATTGGTCAGTCCTTCCACCACTTTCTGAGTAAGCAGCGTCAGCACATAAATCATTTTTGCCCCGCGGTGCGGCATATCGAGTGTGATTTCCTTACCGTCGGCCTTGCGGATAACGATATCATAGTCACCTCTTTTCGCAGTGAATTTCGGGTTTGTCGCCGGTCTCACGACAATATAGAAGTCTAGTTTAGCAATATCATTGGCAATGCGCTTGTCCACTTTGTCGCCGAGAAGAATAAGGATTACGATAGGGTCAACGTTTTCAACTGTAAATCTGTGTCCGTTAAATTCTAATGTCATTGTATCATTCGTTTTTTTAGTTGTTTAGGCATACCCCGGCCGAGAGTAAAGCTTATCTTTTTATGTGTGAGGGACAAGGTAAGTAAAAGATTTGAGAAAAAAGAATTTCCCCCCTTAAAGATTGTTAAGAGGGGGAAAAAGGCCCACTATCATCATAGTTGCCGTCCCATATTTTAACGAAATTGGCGGGCCGCAGTCCCTCTTGTGTTTTCATCGTTTTTACGACCAGTGCGAACAGCCTTCGGGTTGTCGTCTGCCCTGGCAGATGACACAGATGCGTTAGCATCTGCAAAAGAAAGATTTCTTTCTTTTCTTTCTTTTTCTACTTCTACTTCTTCTTCTATTTCTTTTTCTTCTTCTGCGTATGCGCGAGTGTACGCGCGTGGGCAGTCGGTGCAGCGCAGTCGGCGCGAGCGCTCCAAGACGGGCAGCATCAGCATCCACACCGACTCCGCCAACTGTCTGTTTCTCAGTACCATACCACTGAAGTCGGGCTGTTCACCGAAGGCCAGGTAACAGAGCATGGAGGCCATCAAATCTTTCTGCACTTTCCGGGGTTGTTTGCGTATGGCTTCCAGTTGGTTAATGAACACCATAATTGTTGTGTTTTGTTTCATGGTTTAGAATTGTTTTACGATGAGTTTATCTTTTTGTTGTGGATTGCAAATCGACACGAAACAGGATCCGTTTTCGCCTCGTTTTCGTTTCGGTTGCAAAATAAACCCGTTTTTCCACCCGAACCATGGTATCCGATAAAGTCGATTAAAAAACTCGCATAATCGAGATATATAGGAACGCTTTTTCCCTTTCAGGGCGCTAATTTTACGGCACATATTACCCAGGGCGGTGCCCTGGGCTATGTGCTATTTGCCCCGTTGGGGCGTAAGCGGCGCACGATATTCTCAATCTGACCACCGCTGAAGTCGTACGCGTTCAGTACTTTTGTGTTCTTCACCTTAGTTGGTTTTCTTTTTCCCATTTTCGTAATATGTTTTTGATTGTTAGACTTCTCCGCTGTTGGTGTTCATCTGTGAATGAATCACCGAGGCACAAGGTAACAATAGAAAATGGAATACAAAAATTTATATAGGTATAAAAAAAATGGTGCCGAAGAAATCGGGTTGGTGGAAGTCGGGGACAGGGGTGTTGATGGGACTCCACGAGAGGTAATGCCGCTGGCAGAGGGCATTACCGCATTTATAGAAATTGGCACGCATGGTGCGCCCCGAAAGCGAGGTGATCTGATGCCGATAGAACACTTCTACGGGAATGACCAACGCCAACTCCCAATGCGTGGGTTCGTTGCGCAGTTCGAAGGTCTCACGTCCCAACGACGCCCAGCGTTTCACCTTCGTGAACAACTCATCCGGGGCGGCTGAGCGCAGCGCCCCCTTTCCTGTGCCAGCCTCCATGAGCAGAAAACCGGCACAGTTGGTCTCGAAATTATAATAGATGCCATCGTCGGCAGGGGCGATGAAGAACTCGCAGCAGGCGTCCTTGAACACCGCGCCGCCATCGATGGCCAACGCCGCCACACAGTCTTCATCGACCTGATAGTGGACGAGGATGGCATCGCCGGTGTGCGCCACACGAAAACGCGCCTGTGGCTGATACGGAAAAGCGGGCCAGTTGACCGAAGCTATCGTTTGAAAAGGCACTTCGGCCGCATCGAGCACCGCCGGCACATCAGCGGCCTCCACCTCGGTTTGCGACACGTAAGGCACCCGAAGCATCGGTTTCGTCCCTTCCATCTCCTGTGAATGACAAGACAGGACACATGACATCAAGAGTAATAAAACGTAATAACGAATTGTATTCATTGTGAAGGTATTTATTGATGAGTTTACTACTTAACTTTTTAGCTCCTCCATTTCCGCATCGTCGGGGAGGGGTGCCGAGCGGCGCGGCTTCCCCGTCTCGGTCATGGGCAAACGGTTGACCCACACGACTCTTCTCAGATATTTAGGAGTTTGGGAGTCTGGGGAATTGGGAGATTGGTCGTTTAGGGAGTTAGGGAGTTGGGGAGTTGGGGAGTTAATGATTTCTGTGCAGATGGCTCGGATATCAGCAACAGAAGTAATCTCCTGCCCCTTGCGCCCTGCACCATGCCCCAAAGACTCCTCCTGCCCCTTGCACCATGCACCATGCCCCAAAGACTCCTCCTGCCCCTTGCACCTTGCACCATGCCCCGAAGAACGACACTCGATGACCAGGGTGACGGCTTCGCCAAGGCGCGGGTCGGGGGTCTTGGTGACATAATAGGGTTGAGAGATATACGGGCGCAAGAGACGCTCCAACTCCTCGGCTTGAATCTTCACACCGCCGCTGCATATCACATTATCGATGCGACCAAGGATGCGGAAACGGCGACCATCGGGATGGAACGCCACCCGGTCATGGGTGACCAACCGCCCGGCACAAACGGCAGGGGCGTCAATGACCAGACAGCCATCGCCGTCAGCCGACAGCGTCACCCCTTCAAACGGCGTGTACCACTCGGAGGCATCTTCGCCGCTCAACCGCCGCAGGGCGATGTGCGAGAGGGTCTCCGTCATGCCATAGGTGCTATAGACGGCATTGGGGAACAGGCGCAACTCGGCGGCCAGGGCATCATCCACGGCTCCTCCGCCGATAATGAGGTGACGGACGGACAACAGCCGCTCTCGCTCCTCGGGTACCTGCAACGAGTTATAGACCTGCAACGGCACCATGGCGGCGAAGTCGATGGGGATAGGTATGTCACCGTCGCACTGTCCTTCGGACGCAGTCCCGACAAGGGACAGCGGATGACCGGACGGTTGAACAGATATCAGATGAAGGCCCGCCACTTCTGCGCGCACCACCATCATCTTGCCGGCGATGTAGTCGAGGGGCAGGCAGAGCAGTGCCGTGTCGCCACGTTTCAGACCTAAGAATTGGCATGTGATGCGTGCGCTCGCCTCCATGCGGCGTTTCTCCACCCACAGGGGTTGGGGCGCACCTGTGCTGCCGCTGGTGTGCACCAGCAGTCGTGGGTTATCATTATGCCATTCTTTTAAAAACGCTTCTAACGTCATGATGATTTCTCTTTTATAAGCCCCTCCCCCGTCCCCTCCCGAGGGAGGGGCGTGGAATCTCTCTTACCCCTTACTCCTATGCATTTTCCCCACCCAACCCTCCCATGGGAGGGCTTCAACCCTATTCCAAGCCCTTTCCCTCTCCAGGGAAAGGGTTTCAACCGCTCCTCCTCGTCGCTCTGTCACTAAGGTATGCTCGGCCCATCAAAGGGCCGGCATGGTCGTTACGCAACAAAGTTGCGATTTTCTGTGTTCGCTTCGCTCACCGTGCTGCGACAAATGCCACATCATTTTGCCTCTATCCCATCGGCTGCAAGACTATGAATGGCAATTCTTCATTCTTCATCGCGAAGCGACCATTCAACATTTTTCGGACAAAGTCCTCAACAACTCGTCAACACTCAAAATTCGACATTCAACCATCGGCCATAATATTCGTTTTATTCGGCTTATTAGTGTTCGTTTTTACTCTCGGCCGTAGGCCGACCTATTCGTGTAATTTGCGTAATTAGTAGTCACCATTTCATCGGCCGAAAAAAAATAGTGAAATTTCTTTTATTGTCTGCGACGCTACACGAATAGACATCAATTCTCCATCAATAATATTTATGATTCATTCATGGGCATTCATGCGTATTTGTGTTACGCCGTAGGCGAATCATCCGTGCCATCTGTGAAATCCGTTGTCGTTCAAGAGTAGGGATGTGTTCAAAGTCCAGCCTTCGTCGTCCACAGTTGTTCGCCGCATATCTCAAGAGGCATGGGGATATTGTCGGAATAGATTTGTCCGGTACCCAAGCCCTGCGGCATGGCGATGTGCGGACCGTACACCGCAGCAGTGAAGTGGGCGATGGCATTCAGTCCGATGTTACTCTCCAAGGCCGAAGTCACCCAACTGCCGATGCCCCGTTGCTGCGCCATCTCTATCCATTCCTCACAGCCACTCATACCGCCGTGGAGCGACGGCTTGAGGATGATATACTGAGGACGGATGGTATCGAGCAACTCCTCTTTCATCATGGCGAGGTTCACCCCGATGAGTTCCTCGTCGAGGGCTATGGGCAACGGCGTCGCCTTGCACAACCGCGCCATCTCGTTCCATTGGTGCTGACGGATAGGCTGTTCGATGGAATGGATATCAAAATGCGACAGTTGGTCGAGCCGCAGCAACGCCTCTTCGGGCGAGAATGCCCCGTTGGCATCCACGCGCAGTTGCACGTCGTCACTGCCATAGCGTTCACGGATGCGGCGGATGAGCGACAGTTCCTCATCAAAGTCGATGGCACCGATTTTCAGTTTGATGCAGTGGAATCCCTGCGACAGTTTCTCGTCCAAGCGCCGGCTCATCTCGTCGAAGGCCCCCATCCAGATGAGTCCGTTGATGGGGATGCCCTCCTCGCCGCGTGCGAAAGGTGTGTCGTCGAGGGCGGAGAAGCCATGTCCTAATTGCCACAGAGCCGTCTCCAAGCCGAAGAGCATGGACGGATAGGGCAGCAGTTGACTGTAAGGAATCTCACCTGACTGTTGCACCTGGCAGGTCATCTCGCGCAGGATACGCTCATAATCGGGCAGCGCATCGCACGAAAGGTCGGGCAGCGGTGCACACTCCCCCACCCCGGTGCGGCCCTCGTCATCGGTCAGCGTGACGAACCACGACCGCCGCGTGGTATAAACGCCGCGCGAGGTGCCAGCCGCAAAACGGAAATGAAACAGACGATCGGATATTTCTATGTTCATTGTTTTTTATAATGTATTCAAGTTCTGCATGGCGCCAGCAACTCCCTATAGGATCTAACGCCCTTGGACTATTGTCTTATATCTTCCTATATCTTCTTATACCTCCTTATATCTTCCTATATCTCCTTATATCTTCTTAAATCAAGGCATTTTAGGATATTTTTGGAAGTCTGGCTTGCGCTTCTCGAGAAACGCCTTGCCGCCCTCCTGTGCCTCGTCGAGGAAGTAGTAGAGCATGGTGGCATCGCCGGCGAGTTCCTGGATACCAGCCTGGCCATCGAGTTCGGCATTCAGTCCGGCCTTGATCATCCGCAGAGCCAGAGGCGAGCGTTCCATCATCGTCTCAGCCCACTCTACGCACTCGTCTTCCAACCGGTCGAAAGGCACCACCTTATTGACCAGCCCCATACGCTCCGCCTCTTCGGCAGAGTATTGGCGACAGAGGAACCAAATCTCGCGTGCCTTCTTCTGTCCTACGATACGCGCGAGGTAAGAGGCACCGAAACCTGCATCGAACGACCCCACCTTGGGACCTGTCTGTCCGAAGATGGCATTCTCTGACGCGATGGTCAGGTCGCACACCAGGTGCAATACATGGCCGCCACCGATGGCATAGCCGTTGACCATGGCGATGACGGGTTTGGGCAACCGCCGTATCTGCATCTGCACATCGAGCACGCTGAGGCGTGGCACGCCCTCGTCGTCGATATAACCGCCACGTCCCTTGACGTGCATGTCGCCGCCCGAGCAGAAGGCTTTGTCGCCCGCCCCGGTGAGGATGACGACGTTGATGCGCTGCGCCTCGCGACAATAGGCAAACGCCTGTGACAGTTCGAGCGTGGTGAGCGGCGTGAACGCATTGCGATAGCGTGGCCGGTTGATGGTAATCTTGGCTATGCCGTTGTACTCTTCAAAGAGGATTTCCTTGAAATCCTTGATTTTTTTCCAGTTACGAGTCATATTGTGAATGTTGAATGATCGCCTTCGGCGATAAAGAATGATTGACGAGTTGTTGAGGTCTATGACCGAAAAATGTTGAATTGAGGATTAGGAAAGAAATTATAATAATGATTCAGAAATTATTTTTTGGGGAGGGGTGAACAATAAGGAAACTATCCCAAGGGCGTTAGGCCGACCAATTCGTGTTCATTAGGTCTATTCGTGTTCGTTTTTAAAAATCCCATCGGCCGCAAGGCCGACATTCCTTGGTTCCTATGTTCCTTAGACATCATCTCCATCGGCCGCAAGGCCGAACATTCCTTAGTTCCTATGTTCCTTAGACATCACCCTCATCGGCCGCAAGGCCGATATTCCTTGATACCTATATTCCTTAGAACCCACCCTCATCGGCCGACATTCCTGAGTTGCGAATAGAACTCCTGCAACTGTTTGTGGTCGGCGACGGAGTCGGTGACAACTTCAAGGACGATGGGGCGCTTGGTCTCCTCGGTGAGCAGACGGACAACACCCTCTTGCATCTCCTCCATGTTCGTGGCACGGAGATAGCCCACATCGCACTGTGTGCAGATGCCCTGCGCCGAGGTCTGATGCGCCGCCGACACGAAGGTGTCGCGCACCGGACTCTGTTCCAGTCCAGGCAGCGTGCGGAAGATGCCGCCACCGCCATTGTTGAGCAAGATGACACGCAGGTTGGGCGTCAGGTTCGTGTTCCACAGCGCGTTCTGGTCGTAGAAGAAACTAAGGTCGCCTGTGACGCATATCACCATCTCCGCTTCTTCGCCCTTCTCTTCCGACTCGGCCCATTTGCTTGCGGCAAAGCCCACGGCGGTGGAGAGCGTCCCCTCGATGCCGTTCACGCCACGGTTGCACCACACATGATGACGGGTGAAACAATCGGCATAGAGACAGGCCAGACGGACGGCGCTGCTGTTGGCATAGTGCAGATGATAGTCGTAGAACACATCACTCAACTGCTCCTCTAAATAGCGCACAACTGCCATCTGCGAATAGGCGGGCTGAAAATTCAACGTCCTCTCGTGCAGCCGCTTGAACACCTTCTCCCATCGGTGGTGGTAAGCCTCATGTGCGGGATTGAGTTGGTAAAACTTCATCTGGTCTTCATCGGTGTCGTTGGGACCAAAGATGTCGGCAAACGTGTCGTGCTCATAATAGTAATACAGCGACGACATGGCGTCGTAAGGCTCCATCATCACCAAGTCGGTCATACGCATGGTGACATCGTGCACCTCGGGGTCGGGACTGACCATGATGACACGCGCCTCTGACTGTCGCAGGAAACGCTTCAAGCGCTTGCTGACGATGTGCCCGCCTAAATAAACCACCACGTCGGGTTGATAGGCGGGGTCGTCGCCAATCATGGCGAGAGCGGCATCGACGGGGAAACCTCCGAAGAGGTTGTTGAGGGGTTCAGCGAGCACCACCCCGTAGTTGTAGAAGAAATGGCGCCAGTCAATATAGTCAGCATCATCCTCGTCCACCCAATCGGAGAACTCCTGTCCGACGACAATCATAGGACGTGCCGCCTCGTAAAAAGTCTTGGGGAGAAAGATATCGGAAGATTTGGAGGTCTTATAGCGACTGATGACACGCTCTTCGGGCAATGCTGGCGTAGTGAACTCGAACAAAGGCTCGGAGACGGGCACATTGATATGGACAGGTGCGGGATAGGGGAAACGGTAGTCGAGCAACGCCTGGTTCACCAAGCGGTTGCAATGCCAACGGCTCACATCGTCGTGAGGTTCTGGCAGGGTGACACTGCGCCGGACAAAACGGTCGAGCGCGCCGGGTTGCGGCAACGTCTGCCCGTCGAGTTGGTCTATCCACGCTTCAGGACGGTCGGCGGAGATGATGATGAGCGGCACATGCTGATACCATGCCTCGGCAACGGCCGGAGCCACATTGAGCAGGGCACTGCCCGAGGTGATACAGACAACCACGGGCAACTGCAATGCCTGCGATATCCCCAAGGCGAAGAATCCCGCGCTCCGCTCATCCGTCACGGGGTAGCACGTGATGCCTGCCTCGTGCAGATTATGAACAAGCGGGGCGTTTCTCGACCCCGGACACACCACCGCCGCTCCGACATGATGCGCCCGGAGCAATGCGGTCAATATATTGATGTTGTCTTTATTGCTGAACATATAACAGCCTCCTCATTGTCAAGAGTTTATCTTCCGTCTCCTGCCACTCCGACTCCTCTTCGCTGCCGGGAACGATGCCGCCGCCGGCAAACAAACGCCAACCGCCATGTTCGCGGGTCATGCAACGCAACGCGACGAACAGATGGCTGCCGGTCTGTAACTGCCACGGGCCTGCATACCCGCTGTAATAGCGGCGGTCAAAAGGCTCTTCGTTGGAAATCAGCCGCAGTGCCTCGTCTTTCGGCAGACCGCATACCGCCGGTGTGGGATGCAACGCCCGCACCAACGAATTGACGCTGGAAGGGTCGGACAACGTGAAATGGAAATCGGTGCGCAAATGTATCAGATGTCCCGCCCGCACCGTCTGCGGTTCACTCTGCTCCACCTCATCGGAGTATTCGTGCAGCAGACGCGCCACATAGTCGGCCACGATGCGCTGCTCGCCGATGTTCTTCTCACTCCACCGGGGTGTCTCGCCTTCCTCGTAGCGTATGGTACCAGCCAGTGCCACGGTATGCCAGGCCTGACTGTCGCGCTCCAACAGCAGTTCGGGTGTGGCCGTGAGCCACAAACCGCTTTGGGGCGTGTAAGACAATGCGATGAACATACGGTGATAGAGTTGGCAGGCCTGCAAGAACAACGCGACGGGATGGCGGTCGGACGAGGGCACTACCTCCTGACGGGCGAGGACGATTTTCTCTAAAGCGCCGGAGCATACCTGTCCGTGAAAACAGGTGAACACGCGGTGATAATCATCGCGCGTCATCCGCTCTCCAGCACATCCGGTAGCGACAGAACAGCCGATGGCCTCGTCGCACCAAGGTCGCAAGACATCGTCAGCCCCCTCGGGCATCAGCATCATCTCGTCGTTAGGTCGTATCAGCAACAGAGGACAAGCATCCGACACGGCGAAAGGAGCGATGACAAAACCGCTCCCTCCCTCGAGGAGACGCCGGGCATCTGTATCCGCGCCGGTCGTTCCCATCTGCCGTACCACATGGACAGCCGTCTGATAAGGCATGCGATAAAAGGCGAAAGCATGGGTCGTCATTTCTCCTCCTTCTCCTTATCTTTTTCCTTATCTTTTTTAGGCGATACGATATAGTTGGTGACGTGGACGGTGGAGATGATGTCGCCCGACGAATCGGTGATATCCACGTTCCACACGTGCAGTTTGCGCCCTTTCTGTACCAGGTGTGCCATGGCCGTGACGGTGTCGCCCTCCACCACAGCCTTCACGTGCTGACCGCTGACGCTGATGCCGACACATATCTTCCCGGGACAAAGCGCCGACGACCCCACGCCGGCGAGATTCTCCGCCAAGGCGAGCGATGCGCCCCCGCTGAGGAATCCAAAGGGTTGCCGGTTGCGGTCGTCCACTTTCATGGTTGCCATGCACATATCCTCGTCGGGGGTGGAGATAAATTCCATGCCCAAAGCCGTAGAGAGATTCGGCTGACGGTTGATGATTTCTTTAATCCATTCTACATCCATAGTCGTTCGATTAACAAATCAGGACACAAATTTCGGCATAAAAAACGAGATGTGCAAGAATGGACGTGTTTTTTTGTCACAAGAAGGGTTTTTAGACAGAGGAAGGGAGGCTCATGACAGATTGGAACTCTTCTGGGTAATGGGCTTTCAAATAGGTCATCTGATAGGCTAACCATGTGTAGCATACGGCATGTGACTTGTTGAACGCGTAACGCCCTTGGCGTTCAATGTCACGCCAGACCTTTCCCAAATCCTTCTTGAGATAGCCGTTCTTGATGCCGCCTTGTATGAACCGTTCCTTCATGACGGCTATGACATCCACTGCTTTCCGTCCTATGGCTTTTCTCAGATTGTCGCTGTCGCTTTGGCTGAAACCTGCAATCGAGCAGGCAAGTTGCATGATCTGCTCTTGATAGGCAATCACGCCATAGGTGTAGCCAAGATACTTCTCCATACCGGGTATGGCATACTTGATTTTGCTTTTCCCCCTTTTCCGCTTGACAATCAACGGGAAGTATTGTAACGGACCTATCCTATACATCACGTTCATGAGCACCAACTCCTCGAAATTGTCGGGATGCAAGTCCATGAAACACCTTCGCATACCATCGAAATCAAATTGGAACACGCCGTGCGTCTGTCCTTCCCGGAACAACTCAAAGGTCTCGGCATCGTCAACAGGTATAAGTTCGATATTGACATCCACACCCTTCCGTTCTTTGATCAACTGAAGGATATCACGCATCAGCGACAGTACCGGCAGACCGAGAAAATCCATCTTCATCAGTCCGGTATCTTCTATATGACGCCCCTCATATTGCACACAGTTCAATGTCTCAGAATGGCCTTGGGCATCCTTCAAAGAACAGATTGACAGGGGCGCCCAATTGGAGACGGGGCCATTTGACACGACGAATCCACAGGCATGAACACCCAACCCTCGGATTTTGCGTTGGAGCAGAGCCGTATAGTCAATAGCGGCCTTCACCGACTCGTTGGCTTTTCGCACCGCCTTTTTCGCTTCTGAATGATACTTGATGATATCCTTGATGGAGAAGTGGAAATAAGGATACTCCTGTGGTATCGCCCCGATGATGATATCAACGACAGATGCCGGCAACTGCATCACTTTCGCAACCATTTTAAACGCTGCTTTTATGGTGAAGACTGCAAAACTAACGATATAGGCACAGCACTCCTTGCCATATTTCTTTTCAATCCATTCAAGAACGCGCTCCCTACCCTCTTCGTCGAAATCTACATCGATGTCGGGGAATAATACGCCGTCGGGGTTAATGAACCTCTCGAACAACAAATCATATTTCAAGGGGTCGATTTTGGTGATGCCCAAGCAATTAGCCACCAGACTGCCGGCTGACGAGCCGCGGCCGGGTCCCACCATCACACCGAGTTCTGACTGAGCCGCAAGAATCACATCCTGCCAGAAGAGGAAATAGCCGGACGCACCCCTTTGCTTGATGACTTGCAGTTCAAAACGAAGGCGACTGGCCACCTCTTCAGAAAGGGGATTGCCATATATCTGTTGTGCGCGTGCAAATGCCAACCGTTGCAACTCATCTGCCTCGGTTTCCTTGGGAATGCCTACTGACGGTGCGACCAAAGTGTGATGGATGTCATAAAACTCCACTTTGTCAAAAATCTCCATGGTGTTGGACGTGGCTTCCGGAACATCGGAGAATAACTCGCGCATCTCTTTCTTGCTTTTCAACCAACGATGACGAAGGGGAGCATGATGGGTATAGTCTTCCAATGTCTTCCCGGTAGCAGCACACCGCAGGATGTTGTAAGCAGCCACATCTCCGGCTTTTACGTAGTGGACATCATTCGTGGCCACCACCTTCACACCATGTTGCTTGCCTTTTTGCATCAGGACCGTGTTCACCTTTTGCTGCAGAAGATGCGGGGTACAGGACGCTTTAGTCCGGCACTTATCTCCCTCCTCGGTATCCCAGGGAGAGGTTGCGGAGGAAACGTTGCCGTTGGCATCGCCATCCACATTACGTTGCAACTCCAGGTAATAATCATCAGCAAACACCCATTGATACCATTTGATGGTCTCGTCGAGTGCAACCATGTCGTCATTGAGAATATGGGTAAACACCTCGCTGCCCATGCCACCAGAGAGGACAATCAGTCCTTCGTGGTATTTCTCCAAATCGGCACGGTCAGTGCGGGGCCGCATATAAAAGCCGTCAGTCCAGGCATTGCTCACCAACTTGATGAGGTTATGATATCCTTGGGTATTCTTGGCCAAGACAATCAAACGAAAGCCTTTGCTATCTACGTTTGGTGTCTTCTCTGTTTTTGAACCCTTCGCGACATAGAGTTCACTTCCGATGACAGGTTTGAAGGGTTTCTTCCCCTTCTTCTGTCTTTCGGTGTTGATGCGACTCACGTAATTGAAGAAGTTTAACGCGCCGAACATATTACCGTCATCCGTCATGGCAATGCCAGGCATCCTGCTTTTGATGGCAGCATCCACCAACTCTTGCACGGAGGCGCATCCATTCATTATCGAGTAATCAGAGTGCACATGAAGATGCACAAAATTTAAAGTCTTCATCTCTTATATCGTTCTATTTTTAAATGTTCATGCAAAGATAATAAAAAACCTCCGCCAACTGGTGGCAGAGGTATATTTAATTGTTCCATCATTAAAAAACATTAAGTATCCCTCCCCTATTTCCTGAACAAGTCTTTTTCTTTGACGATGATGACTTTGCCGTATTTGGAGAGTTCTTTCAGGTTGAGGTATTTCTTGTTGCCTACGATGCCGATGACGCGGTGAGAAGCGTTGTTCTTCACGTTGTCGGCGTAGTAACGACGCATATCATCGAGCGTGATGTTCTCAATCAGCGCAGCAATGCCGGTGTTGGGGTCTTCGGTGTATCCCATCTGACGCTCAACGGCGATGGTTGCACCGATGTTGCGGAACGACGGGTAGTTGTTGTCGATGTCGTTGATGAGTTCCTGACGCACGTTGAGGAAATTCTTCTCCACGACAGGCATTTCCTTTAGCAACGAGTCAACCAAGGCCACGGCACTCATCGTCTTGTCGCTCTGTGTGCCGACGACACTGACGAACCCCATGGGCGACTGCGGTGCCCGCTTGAACGGACGGGTGCGCAACAGACTGTTGGTGGCATAAGCCATGGAGCGGAACTCTCTGACCTCCTGGAACAACACCGATGACATCCCTCCACCGAAATACTGCTCCAACAGGCGTGCCGGCAAGCGTTGCTCACGGGTGGGCTGCGCTTTCAGTTGCTCGTAGGTGAAGAAGAGCGTCTGCCGTGCCTTTTTCATGTCATACACATAAATCTCAGGAGCATCATAGCGCACACAGTCATCATCGTAGTCCTGATAGGGTTTCGTGCTCAGCGACACGGGCAGGGTGTTGCGCACCGTCTGTTCCACGGTTGCGGCGTCGAGCGTGCCGCTATAGACCACATAACAAGCACTCTTCTGCACCTCCTTGAACGCCTCGATGAGTACCTCGCCACGCAGTTGCTTGACCTCTTTATAGGTCATGCGGCGCAGGAATTTGGAACGGGAGCCATACATCACCTTCGCCAATAAGGCCTTCATCACGTCGGCGTTCTCCTTGGTCAAGGCTTTCTCCTCCGACTTCACCATATCTTTCATGCTGGCAAACGCTTTGTCGTTGGGTGTGACGCGACTGATGAAATGACCGACCAACTGCATGGTGGCATCGAAATTCTCATCCACGCCGGTGACCTCCATCTCCCACTGATTGTCGGAACTGCTGAACGTGACATCGGCGCCCAACTCTTGCAAGGCGTTGCCCAACTGCTGACGGCTGAGCAAGTCGGTACCACTCTCGTTCAACAGATTGGCAGCGGCACCAAGGCGCGGATCGGCTTTCTCGCCTCGGTTATAACATACGGTGAGTTGGAAGAGGTTGTTGACGGGGTTTTTCACGGTATAGAGCGTGGCCTGACCTCCGAGCGGAACAGTCACGACATCGCGGTCGAAATCGAGCGTGCGCGGTTCATGTTTCTCAACCGGCATGGCCGCCAAGCGCTTGGCATACTCCGACTCGGCATTCCTGTTTTTCGGCACCACGGGCGTGTAGCCGGGTTGCGACACCTTGTCTTTCGCGTAACTGCCATATTTCTTTTTAAAGCGGACGAACGAGGTGTTGAGATAGCGTTTAGCTGCCGCCACCACATCGTCTCTTGTGAGCCGCTGAATGGCATTCACCTTGTCGATATAGTCTTTCCACTGGTGACCGGTGGTCATCACCATCACCATCTTCATCGCGCGGCCGTCGAGCGTCTCCAGTTCCCGATAGGCCTCACGGTAGGTCTCTTGCCGCTGCGTGATAAACGCATTGTCGCTGAAGTCGCCCTGAGCGAGTCTGCGGAACTGCGCCATACAGGCATTCTCAGCCTTACGCGTCTTCGACAACAGGTTGGGCACGATGATGAGCATGGTAGCGCCCGCATCGTTGAGTTTTATGGTTGTGGCAGCCGAAAGCATCACCTGACCTTCGGTGCGCAGCGAGTCGAGCATCCCCGCATTGCCATTGGAAAGCAGTTGCATGGCCACATCCATCGCGTTGGCATCGGGTTCGAAATCGGTCGGTGCCTTGAACACGAGCATCTCCATGCTGACAAGAGGAACGGGCAGTTTCACCTCAACGGTGCGCTCCTGCGTGATGTCGGGCAGCGGCGACGTGCGCCGTTGGGGCGTCACGCCACGAGGTATGCGTCCGAAAGTGCGCTCCAAGAGCGGCATGATGCTTTCGGCATCGAAGTCGCCGGCCAACACCAGTCCCATATTGCATCCCACATAATACTTCTCATAGAAAGCCTTCATCTCCGACAATTTCGGGTTTTTCAGATTCTCGGTGCTACCGATGACGGAATAGGCGTAGGGTTGCGTGCCAAAAAGCTCTTTCATCACAATCTCACGCACCTGCCCCATCAAGCCGTCCGCCTCTCTGTTCTTCTCCTCGTACACCGTTTCCAACTCGCCTTGGAACATACGGAACACGGGGTTGATGAGACGGTCGCTGTTGAGTTGGCACCACTGTTCCATATACTGCGAGGTGAACACATTATGATAGAACGTGAAGTCGTAACTGGTGCCGGCGTTGAGTTCGCTGCCCCCATAGCGCGAGATGAGACCATTGAACTCATTGGGTATGGCGTAGTCGGCAGCCTTCTGACTGAGCCGGTTGATGTCTTTTTGAATGGCGGCGCGCTGCACCTCATCACGTGTGGCAGCCAGACGGTCGTAGGCGGCAGCGATGGAGTCGAGCCATGGTTTCTCTTGTTCATAATCGACCGTGCCGATCTGGTCGGTGCCCTTGAACATGATATGCTCGAAATAATGGGCGATGCCCGTGTCGGGACAGTCCTTTCCCCCTGCATTCACCACCACGGCACCAAAAACCTTGGGCTGCGAATGGTCTTCGTTGAGCCAAACCTTCATGCCGTTGCTCAGCGAGGTCTCTTTCACCTCCAATGCCTTAGGTGTCTGCGCCCCTGCCGACACAGCCAGCATGGTCAGCAGAGTAATCATCAATTGTCGAATCGTTTTCATAGGGGTGAGGGGTTAGGGGTAAGAGGTAAGAGGTGGGAGGTGAGAAGTAGTCACGAGAGGTGTTATACTATGAGTTGACAAAATTCGGCAAAAAATATTATTTATGCAAACATTTCATCAAAAAAGAGTATTTCTTTGTGAGGGGCACTTGCAAATCCGGATAACCATGCCTCACCTTCTCTGTCATCGTCGGGCGGCATGGGGGAATCCGTACACGCCCGAAATCACCATGTTGTAGGGGCGGGTCTCCGTGCCCGCCCGAACGAGCGAACATCATCCACCTCATACAAGAAGCCCCGGAATCACTTCCGAGGCTTCTCTTCTTACCTAATTACCT